>DASWEH010000123.1:0-7055 GCA_036394895.1 Anaerolineales bacterium | reverse complement strand
GAACGCGGTCTCCTACTTTGTGTCTTATTATGATTACTATCAACCAGAAGCCTACGTGCCGCGGCATGATCTTTATATCGAAAAAGAGACCGAGATCAATGAAGAGATCGAACGTTTGCGTCTGGCTGCGACCACGGCGCTCGTTTCGCGCCGGGATGTGATCATTGTTGCATCTGTGTCCTGTATTTATGGTTTGGGCTCCCCGGAGGAATTTGGGAAGGGCACAGTTGTCTTGGAGGTTGGACAGTTATATCGCCGCAATGCGTTGCTCCGTCAATTGATCGAATCACAGTATCAGCGTAATGACATGGAACTTCGCCCCGGCACATTCCGCGTCCGTGGCGATACCCTCGAGATCATCCCCGCTTATGAGGATAAAAAAGGATTCCGCATTACGTTCTTTGGCGATGAAGTGGAACGGATCATGCAATTCAATCCGTTAACCGGTGAAGTCTTTGACGAACCCAATCAGGTTTTGATCTATCCTGCCAAGCAATATCTCACGGATGCCGATCGCTTGAAGGATGCCATCAAAAATATCGAAGCCGAACTGGAGGAACGTCTTGCGTTCTTCAAGGAGCAGGGGAAACACCTTGAAGCACAACGGATCGAACAACGGACGCGTTATGACCTGGAGATGTTGAAGGAAGTTGGTTATTGTTCCGGTATCGAAAACTATTCACGTCACCTCGACGGTCGCGCACCGGGCACTCATCCGTGGACGATGATCGACTTTTTGCCAAGTGATTATCTGTTAGTGATCGATGAGAGTCACATGACCGTTCCGCAGATCCGTGGCATGTATAACGGTGACCGCTCTCGCAAAGAGACCTTGGTGGAGTATGGGTTCCGCTTGCCGAGCGCAATCGATAACCGTCCGTTGAAGTTCGATGAATTTGAGGAGGTGATGGGGCACACGATCTATACCTCCGCCACGCCTGGACCGTATGAGATGGGGAAAGCCGATCAGGTTGTGGAGCAGATCATTCGCCCAACAGGTCTGGTTGATCCCGAAGTGGAGGTGCGTCCGACCACCGGTCAGGTGGATAATCTGGTCGGCGAGATCAGGCAACGGGTCGAAAGAGGGGAACGAGTCCTGGTCACCACCCTCACGAAGCGGATGTCTGAGGATCTGTCCGAATATTTGCAGGAATTGGGCATGAAAGTCCATTACCTGCATTCAGAAGTGGAGACACTGGAACGCGTTGGCATTCTTCGCGATCTGCGCTTAGGCGTGTTTGATGTATTAGTGGGAATCAATCTTTTGCGCGAAGGACTCGACCTGCCTGAAGTTTCACTGGTCGGAATCCTGGATGCCGATAAGGAAGGTTTTCTGCGTTCAGGCACAGCTCTGATCCAGACGATCGGTCGCGCCGCGCGTCACGTCAGCGGACGTGTAATCATGTATGCTGACCGTATGACTGACTCGATGAAGTTTGCGATCGATGAAACAAATCGACGGCGTGCCAAACAGGTGAAATACAACCAGGAGAATGGCATTATCCCGATTAGTATCCACAAAGCCATCCATGACCTGACCGAAGAATTTTCTCAAAAGGCTGTCAGCGAAATGAGAGGCGAATATAAGACGAAGAGTGTTGGAGATATACCGCGCAATGAATTGCAGAAGATCATCCATGAGATGGAAAAGCAGATGAAGGAGGCGGCGAAGAATCTTGAATTTGAAAGAGCCGCCGCATTGCGCGATGAAATGTACGAATTGAAAAACCTGCTTGCGGAAGATGAAAAGTTGAAGCCGTGGGAAAGGATTAAGTTGCTGATGGGTGAGGAAGAGTAGGTCAGTGGTCAGTAAGCAGAAATTGGACACTACGGGGTAATAAGTAAATGGTAAAAGCACAGGCAGTAAAACGAACAGCGGGCATCGTGATGGATGTTGCGCTGTTTTTGATTCAATATATAGAATCAGATTTCTAATTTCATTCACATTCGATGTGATCAGGAAATGTAGTCCGGGCAGGACACCCTTAAGTCAAAGCCTAAACCATTTACAATAATCGCCATGTTCAGTTCAACGTCTGTGAAGAATTATTTGTTGAGATATGGAATAAGTGAGAATCCCAGTAATGTTGGTAGCCAAAAAGATAGCAACCGATATGCCAGGATGACGACAACCAAAATTGGGTTGGGAACACCGAATCCCCCGTATAACACAGCCATCGTAGTTTCAACGATGCCCAATCCACCGGGCAGAAAGCCAACCTTGCCAAACAATAATGGTAAACCATATCCTACGAACAATGCGCCCAAGCGAACGGGGTGGCCCAGAGCGACAAAGAGAATATATAGGGTGAGCATGTCAAATCCGATATTGAGGCTGGCACCCGTTAATGGCTTAACCCAGCCACCTTTGCGTAAATGACGCCAGGCATCAAACAACTGCTTGATGGCAGACTCAGCTTTTTGTGAGTCGTACGAGCGATGTCGGAATGCTGCCCACCTTCGACCCGCATGGTGAGTGAGGCGGGTAAGCTGGGCTCGATTGCGTAGTGCCCAAGCGACTGCCACGAAAATAGACAGAAAGAGTAAGGCGACCGCGGTAAAGAACACAGCCTGTAACCTTGAAAGCTCGTGATTGATGAGCAAGTACACAAGGCCGAAGAGCGATGAGACGAGCAGAACCAGATTATTGAATACATAGGGCAAAGTTCCTGCAAGGCTGGCTCCCTGAAGGTTCACTCCAAGACGATGCATCCACCGAAACGTCATCGCCAATGCCGTTACCGTGCCACCAGCCAATAGACTTACACTGTTCGCCGCTAAAGTAACCAGCACCCCCTGGAATATCGTGATCCGCTGCCTCAAAATGCCAACACTGGCTTGCATCAGGTACCCGCTGCCCCAGTAACTTGCTACCTGTATTCCTAATGCCAATGCAATAAATACAGGTGACATTTGGCGAATCACTTTCAGCGAATCTTTCAATGAAGACAGTTGTGGCGCGAATAGATAAATCGCCAGGCCCAACAGTAGCAAGGTCAAAATGTGGGGAATCGATTTTGATATTAGGACTTGCACTCGTTTGTGCATAAACCTTGTGGCAAAACTTCCTTATTTCATTCAAGCAACTTTGGCTGGTCTTTCCCTTTTCCCTTCTTCGCCTTCCTGAAATTCTCTCCGCCGTGCACTCGTTTAATCGCTACGTTCATGTAACCAGTAAATATAGGCAACGGGTACCAGAAAAATAGCATCCACCGTGATATAGATCCAGAAGAACGGATTGGCGACGCCACGAATCAAATCAAACAGCAGCATAACAAAGACCGCGGCGCCATAGATGAATGCTACCATCATTAGCACACGAGCATTTTCCCATGTGCCTCGACGTACAATCATCGCTGCGCCAATTCCATTTGCCAAGACGATCGCGCCAATAAAGCGCTTCAGTTCCACACTGACCGGCGTGGGCCAAAGATTGATATTGAGTTCCGGTCCAAAAAGAAATGCCAATCCAATAAGGAAGTTAAGTAGCGCGGCGACCCCGATTGCAGTCCGAAGTGGCGCTGAGAGCGATTGGTTGGAAGATTGAGTAGACATAGTTACCTTCCTTTATATAAACGTCGCAATCTCTTCTAGAAACTTCTTTTCTATTATGGGCACTTGCGCATCTTCGGCAGGGTAACCCACGACCAAAATCAGGTACGGCTTTTCATCTGGCGAGATATCCAAAATTGTATTCAAAAAACCCATCGGGCTGGGCGTATGAGTGAGCGAGACTAAACCTGCGTTGTGGATTGCAGCGATCAAAAAGCCTGTGGCAATCCCAACCGACTCATTGACGTAATAGTTTTTTACGCGCCGTCCATCGGGTAGAAAACTGTGGCTTTTCCCAAAGACCGCGATTATACAAGGAGCCGTTTCGAGAAATGGCTTGTGTTCATCTGTGCCAATCACAGACAAGGCATCCAACCACTCCTGCGGCGCGCGGCGGTGATAGAACTCCCTTTCTTCCTGCTCCGCCGCAATTCGGATCTCTCGCTTCACTCTGGGATCACTAACCACAACGAAATGCCAGGGCTGCAAGTTGGCTCCGCTGGGGGCGCTACCTGCAACAAGCAGACATTCTTCGATGACCTCGCGCGCCACCGGGCGATCGGAAAATTGCCGCACGGTACGGCGTCTCTGCATTTCCTCACGGAAGGAAATGGCTCGTTGTTTCATTTCCTCAATGGGATATTCAATATAGGAAGTAAGCGGTTGGAAAGTTGCTCCAGGCATAATTGCTCCTCAACAAGTTCAAGTTTGAAAAGTATAGCATATTCGCCGCTGGGTTTTCTTATTGTGATCTTTTTTGATTCTTTACATAACCTTCACATTAACGGAGTATCCTTTGGGCAGAATAAAGGAGTACATCAATGAAGAAAACAATTTTAATCACAACTCTGGTATTGCTGGCGCTCGTTGTGCTGGGTGTCAGTGTCGCGTTTGCCCAAGGGACTCAGCCTCCGACCCAACCTGGCTATGGCTGGATGCATGACTACGTCGAACAGGCGCTTGCAGCCAAGCTGGGTCTCACGGAATCGCAGGTGGAAGACCAACTTGCCTCTGGCAAGACCATGTACCAGATCGCTCTCGATAATGGGATCAAGCAGGAAGATCTGGTGAGTTTTATGAATGAAGTTCACACGGATGCCTTCGCAAGCGCCGTCAAAGACGGGGTGATGACTCAGGAGCAGGCAGATTGGATGCTTCAACGAATGCAGAACCAAGGTGGATTTGGGTTCGGCAATTGCCCCATGCACAATGGACAGGGTGCGCCGTTCGGTCGGGGATCTGGATTTGGTCCCGGTATGATGCAGAATCGCGGCTCCGGTTACGGTCCCGGCATGATGGGTGGCTGGGGACAGGGTTCACAAAACCCCTAAGGCGAACGAATTCCTCTCTGGAAAAGCTGAAACCCTGCGAAGGCTCACGCCCTTCGTAGGGTTTTCTGATAGAAGCACTGAGGCGCTTTAATTCTTCTCCTCCAGGGGAATCAGCAAGATAGGAACGCGGGCTCTGCGCGTCACGTTGGGAGCGACACTGCGCGCCCAAAAAGCTGACGCGCCCGCTTTACGATGGGTGGTCAACACAACAAGATCTGCATTGAGCCTTTCAGATAAATTCACGATCTCGGTTGCCGGATCGCCACGCGTAACTTCAGCCTTTACCCGAAAGCCTGCCTGCTTTAATTCATCCACATGTGCCTGCAAATCCATTTCTGCATTTTCGACATTGATCTCCAGCATGGCGGAGGTTGTGGCAGGCAACAAGCTGCTGGCTGCCGCAGTTTCCCCAGTCACAGTGCTGAACGTGGGAATTACGGTCAGCAGGTAAATTTCGGAACCGTACGCCTTTGCCAATATCTGTGTAAGGGGAAGGCTATCGTCATGAACAGGACCGCTATCCAGGGGAACGAGTATTTCGTCCAGT
The DNA here is from genome assembly GCA_036394895.1 of Anaerolineales bacterium. GTDB lineage: Bacteria > Chloroflexota > Anaerolineae > Anaerolineales > Villigracilaceae > Defluviilinea. The sequence goes on along the minus strand of DASWEH010000123.1, from coordinate 1,625 downwards.
TCAAACGTTGTGGTTGAATCAACCCCAGGTTTGATGAGCAGCAAAGGAGTCGTTCCGTGTGCAACCACCTGTTGCGCAATGTTGCCAAATAATAATTCCCGGACACCACTTTTCCCGTGAATACACATCACGATCAGGTCAGGTTGGAATTCTGTCATGGCATGCTCCACAATGCTTGCGGCAACATCTTTTACCGCGGCGGTATGGACATGCCAATCTACTTTCGCATCCGCAGGAAAGGCGCGCTTGGCGAGGTCCTTCAGATACGCTGAGGCTTCGTCAGCCTGGGTAATATGATGGTCTTTATGGACTTCCTCAGGCGCATCCTTCTCTAGAATATGAAGCAGAGTCACCGGAGCATTAAGTGTTTTCGCCAGCGAGGCCGCGACAGGAATAGCCGCCTCTGCCAATTTAGAACCATCCAGGGGAACGAGAATGTTTTTGAACATGTTACTGCCCTCCAAAAAAGACCTGATACAGCAGGAAGAGATTGAGTGCAATGATGAGTAACGCAGCAAAGATGGCGGCGATGGTCGTGATCCGTTGATTGACCAGCGCGCCCATAATATCACGTCTGCTGGTGAACATGATCAGAGGGATAATGGCAAATGGCAACCCAAATGAAAGGACCACCTGACTGATCACCAGGGTGCGCGTCGGATCCAAGCCTATGAAGATGACAATCAAAGATGGGAACATGGTAACGACCCGTCGTACCCAGGCAGGGATATGAAAATGTAGAAAGCCCTGCATGATGACCTGACCTGCCATTGTGCCTACAGAGGAGGAGGAGAGTCCCGAAGCCAACAGAGAGATTGCAAACACCCAGGATGCGGCTGGACCAAGCAATGGTTGAAGTGTCCGATGCGCTTCTTCAATGGAGCCGATCTCCGTTAGACCGGCGTTGAAGAACGTCGAGGCAGCCATGATCAACATAGCCATGTTGATGAGTCCGGCCAGTCCCATTGCGATGAAAACATCGATCAATTCAAAACGAAAGAGTTTGCGTTGTTGCTCAGGGTTTTTTGTGATGATCCGATCCTGCGTCAACGCGGAGTGTAGATAGATCACATGTGGCATGACTGTCGCGCCCAGAATGCCTGTTGCCAGCAAAACACTTTCTGTGCCGGAAAATTGCGGCACAACCGCATGGAACATGACTGTGGGCCAATGAGGTTTGTCGAGGAAGGTTTCGATGAGGTAACTGAAAGCGACGACACCCACTAATGATGTGATGACCGCCTCCAGCGGACGAAACCCATAACGCTCCAACCCCAAGACCAAAAAGGTCACTACGGCGGTGATCAGACCGGCAACCCACAGTGGTATTCCGAAAAGTAAATAGAAACCCAGCGCGGCACCCAGGAATTCGGCGAGATCGGTTGCGATCGCAACTAGCTCACCGATAATCCACATACCAATCACCACCGGCCTCGAAAACTGATTGCGACAATGTTCCGCGAGATTTTCGCCGGTCGCGATCCCCAATTTTGCCGAAAGGGATTGGATGAGCATTGCCATTAGATTACTAGCGACAATCACCCATAAAAGCTGATAGCCAAATTTTGCGCCACCTTGAATATTGGTGGCGAAGTTGCCCGGATCCATATAGGCAACACTGGCAA
>DASWEH010000122.1:0-6483 GCA_036394895.1 Anaerolineales bacterium | reverse complement strand
AGAAAAAGTAGGGTTTGCATAGCCCAAATTATCTTGGGCTCTCATCTGTTTTACCCATATCACGACGATGCCAATCCTCTTTAAAAAGGTTGAAATGCGCTTCAATCTGGGGATGCTCGCTGAACACAGACTCGTTGAGTTCAACTCCAAGACCCGAAGCAGTGGGCAGGGAAAAATAACCATTCACAACTTCCGGAACACCTGGGGCTGCCTGTTTAACCCACGAATCCGCAAAGTCATTAAAATGCTCTTGAATCATAAAATTCGGTGTACAAGCCGCCACATGCAGTGCCGCGGCTGTGCTGACTGGACCGCCCACATTATGAGGTGCAATCAGCACGTTATAAACATCGGCCCAAGCGGCCAGTCGACGGGTGAGTGTTAGCCCTCCAAAGTGGGTAATATCAGGCTGAATAATGTCCACCGCATATAGATCAAATAGCGGGCGAAACTCGTTCATGGTGTGCAAGCGTTCGCCAACAGCAATCGGAATGGAAACCCGTTCTGCAACCCGCTTTAGTTCGGACAAATTCTCCGGTGGGACGGGCTCCTCGATCCACGCCAGGCGGAATTTTTCCAGTTTGTTAGCCATCAAAATGGCTGTGGCTGGATTAAAGCGACCGTGCATCTCCAGCATAATATCGCGCTTCGGCCCAATCGCGTCCCGAACAGCGGCAACCAAATCCACCGCACGCGCCTGCTCATCCAACGTGAGTTCATAACGCCCTGCTCCAAAAGGATCGAGCTTAAGCGCCAGATAGCCACGTTCCACCACACTCAGTGCGGCTTCATGGAACATTTGCGGCGTGCGTTCCACTGTGTACCAGCCATTGGCATAGGCCTTGATGCGATCTCGAACTGTACCACCCATCAAGCGGTAGCAAGGAAGGCCGAGCGATTTCCCCATAATATCCCAGCAAGCCATTTCAATGATCGAAAGGGCAGACATGGTAACTTCGCCCATGCGCCCGAAGTCGCCGATGGTCATCTTTAAGACAAGATCTTCGATGTCAAACGGATCTCGGCCGATAACATAGCGCGGCATGGCCTCACTGAGATAACCCAGTAATGCATTGGTACGGTTGTTAAGACGAACTTCACCTAATCCATAAATTCCGTCATCCGTTTCAACCTTGACGAAGGTTAAATTTCGCCAGGGAGTTCCCAGCACAAGAGGGGTCACTGCGGTAAGTTTCATTGAAGTCACTCCTTAGGCGTAAGCCAGAATTTAGATATGGGAGCTCCATGCAATAGTTTTTCGTAGCAGGCTGTGCCGTTTTCCAACGGTTCAATTTGGGTCCATGCGTCCTCGAGCGTGATACGCTTTTGAGCAAGCGCCTGGAGAGCGTTGTCAAAATCAATGGGTGTATAGGCAAACGATCCATAGGTAGCAATTTCCCGGCGGATAAAGTCGTTCACAGGCAAGTCTGTATCTGCTTCGTGAAGACCAATCCAGACAATCCGCCCACCTGACCGCACGACACGAGCACATCCTTGCCGCGTTGCCGAGGCGCCAACCGCATCAACCACAATATCTACGGGTTGGGATGCGAGTGACTGGAATGTCCCCGGAATGGCTCCTAATTTCTCGGCCATCGCCAGGCGCTCCGCATTTAAGTCAATACAAAAGACCTGATTGATCCCCCGATCTATCAGTGCCTGAATGACCATGAGTCCGATTGGACCCGCCCCAACCACGAGGCTTTGTTCGTCCGGTGCTGGCGAGGCGAGAGCTGCCGCGTGAAGAGCGCATGCCGCAGGTTCAGCCAATGCTGCCGTAGCGAGCGATAGTTCAGGCGGAATCAGAAACAGGGCGTCGGCACGTATCGCTACAAATTCTGCATTGCTTCCCGGTAAATGAGCGCCCAACAATTTACGCTTTGGGCACAACTGTTGTTTCCCGCTTAAGCAGTGACGGCACTGCCTGCAACTTACGAGTGGATTTGCCGTGACCGCTGCTCCCACTTTCAATTCAGGGCGATCCACAGCACTGCCAATCGCTTCGATATGACCGCTGAACTCGTGGCCCATAATCAAGGGGGGCTTTCGAAGAGAATTTTTTCCCTCGTAACCGCTTAACTCTGAACCACAAATTCCAGAATAAGCGACTCGGATCAGTGTTTCATCAGGCTGAACAACAGGCATCGGCACCTGGCGCATGTTCATTTGCAGAGGTGCTTCGTAAACGAGGGCGGACATGGTTGGATTCATGAAAACTCCTTTGCTCTCTTTTTTAGTGTGCAAACATGATACTCATGCCGCCATCAATCACGAGTTCGGCACCTGTAATAAAGCTCGCCTCATCGCTCGCGACAAATGCTACAAAATTTGCAATTTCCTCTGGCGTACCGATGCGCTGAAGAGGCTGGAAGCTCAACACACGAGCTTCTGCCGCTTTGGGATCAGCTTGCTGATCAAACCAACCCTGAACCAGGGCCGTTCTCACCCACCCAGGACAAATTGCGTTGACGCGAATGTTGTAAGGGGCATAGTCGAGCGCCAGATTTCGGGTTAAGCCAACAAGAGCAGACTTTGCAGCAGCATATGGGAAATGTCCGGGGGCAGTTATCCGTGCATGAACACTGGCAATATTGATGATTGAACCGGCTTTTGCAGTTTTCATCGAAGGCAGGATGTGCTTGCAGCATAACCAGGCCCCTTTTACATCGACATTCAGCGCGTTATCCCAATCCGCTTCCGACATCGTAGTGGCATCATAGTAAAAGTTCTTGCCAGCGTTATTGACGAGAATATCGACGCGCCCAAAACGCGCCATTACATGGCTAACTGCGGCTTGAACCTCCGTTTCACGGGTAATATCCGTTTGGATGGCTAAAGCCCGGCAATCTTGCTTGAGCAGTTCTTCGGCTGCGCTTCGGACACTTTCAAAATCAACATCAGCCAGCGCGACCATCGCACCTTCGTGTGCCATCTTGTACGCGATCGCCCGCCCAATTCCGCGCCCAGCTCCTGTAATAAATGCAACTTTGTTTTCTAAACGAGCGCCCATGTGTTATTACTCCTGAAATAATCAGTTTTATTTATCAATCATAATCTGATTCAGCGGGCATAACACCTCAGGTGTAAAAGCGGAGTATCTAATATCAAAATGATCATGTCATTCTACCGAAGGACACCGGTACGGTGTGAACGACTGCAGGGAGTGAAGAATCCCCGACAAATTGAGCCACAAAGCTCAATTTGTCGGGAGACTCTCACCTGCACTGGCGTGCGGCGCAAGTGTCGCTACGCTCAGAGCGACATGTTAGAGAGTATCTCCTCGAATTTAGATACTCCCTGTAAAAGACTATGCGGGCTTATCGAGCGGGCTCGAAAAAGAGTACGAACCAGCCTCGACGTCAAAAACGGCAAAGCCATTTTCCAGGCGCAAAAAAGTTATCCCTTGTGCTTTTTCGATAGAGTGTCCATTTTCAGTAACACGAAACAGATCCTTTGCCGGCACATAAATTGTCGCAGTGGTATTCACTGGAACTGTAATTTGCCAATCGAAGGTATCATTCTGCAGAGTCCACTCGCTTCGAATCAAGCCATACATCGAGTGTAATCCCGCTTTTGCACGGGTTAATCCACCTCCGGGTTGTGGACGCATAATTATATGTTTATAACCAGGCTGCTCCGTATCAAGATCGATCCCACCCACCACGGCATACATCCAGGCGCCAACGGCACCATAAGCGTAATGGTTAAATGAGTTCATCGTTTGATCCTGGAAGCCCTTGTCATGTGTCCAGCCATCCCAGCGCTCCCAGATCGTTGTTGCCCCCTGGGTGACAGAGTAGAGCCACGAAGGCCAGGTCGTTTGTTTCAACAAGGCATAAGCAGTATCCAAATGATCCATCTCACTCAAGACTCGGTTGAGGTATGGGGTGCCCACAAAACCAGTGCTGAGATGATTGTCTCTTTGCTCGATATTTTTCACCAATTCGTCCACAGCGACTGAGCGAAGATCCTGGGGAAGTAAATCGAAATGCAGGGCGAGCACATAGGCGGTCTGTGTTCCTCCCTCAAGCGTACCATCTGGAAGGACAAAGCGTTTGACAAATGCATCCCTGGCTTGCCTGGACAAGGCTTGATAGCGATCTGCATCCTCGACCTTGCCCAAAATCTGCGCGATCTTTGCAAGCAGGTGGCTACTATAGGCAAAAAACGCCGTACCGATCAGTTCCTTGGATGTTCCCCCTTCGCGCCCATCGCTTCCATCCAGAGCGAGCCAGTCACCAAAACCATGCCAGCCCGTATATTCGGCATAGCAGCGCAATCCATTCTGACTGGTCTGTGACAAAAACTCGATGAAACGCTGCATCGAGGCATAACGCGCTTCGAGCAGGTGAATGTCGCCATAGCATTCATAAATCGTCCAAGGACAGATCACACCCGCGTCGGCCCAGGCGGGACCGCCATCTCCGATCGACCAGGCCGCAGGATTAGGCGCCACTGCCGGGTAGGCCCCATCAGGAAATTGAGCGTCTTCCAAATCTCTGGTCCACTTCGTAAAAAAGCCGGCAACATCCATATTGTAAGCCGCCGTGCGGATAAAGACCTGTGCATCCCCGGTCCAACCCAGGCGTTCATCTCTTTGTGGACAGTCGGTGGGCACATCCACAAAGTTGCCTTTCTGCCCCCAAAGGATATTGTGCTGAAGCTGATTGATCAATGGATCTGAACACTCAAATGTACCCGTCGGGGGTATATCGGAATGAACAACAATGCCAGTAACTGTCTCGTCCGTTGGAATACCGGGGAAGCCCGATAATTCGACATAACGGAAACCGTGGAATAGAAAATGCGGTTCCCAGACTTCCTCCTCCCCACCCTGCAAGGTGTAATAGTCCGTATTGCGAGCGGTGCGCAGGTTTGCAGTATATAGCGTTCCATCAGGATTGAGAACTTCTGCATACCGAATGGAAACTGTGGTGCCTTTTTCTCCGCAAGCACGAAGACGCACCCAACCAACCATGTTCTGACCCAGATCGAAAATCCAGCGCTGGTTCACAAAATCAGGAATTTCATGGATGTTCACTGGCCGCAATTCTTCCTGACGTTTCACTGCGGGCCCATTTGTGGCCACCAACTCAGCACCATGATCTGCGAATACTTCCGCACTCCACCAGGATGAATCATTGTAGCCAGGATTGCACCAGTCCGTTAATTCCCGCCTCGCATCATAGCTTTCGCCCATCAACATATCCGACTCCAGGATAGGCCCCGGCGTTAATTTCCAACTATTATCGGTTGCAATTATTTCTTTACTACTATCTGAATAGGTAAGAACGATTTGTGCCAATAGCTGTGGGCGATCTGCATAACGCTGCCGGCCAACCCAGGCAATATGACCGACACTCCAGCCATCGCCCAGGATTGCGCCGCATGCATTTATCCCTGCTTGGATAAGGTCAGTTACATCATAGACCTGATATTGAATACGTTTGCTATAGTCCGTCCAACCCGGTGTAAGCAGTGCATCCCCTACTCGCAACCCGTTAAGGTAACATTCGTAGAGACCCAAGGCAGTCGCATACAGCCGCGCCGAAACGACCTGTTTTGTAATTCTGAATTCCTTCCTAAGGTAGGGAGCCGGACTGGTCGTTCTTGGTCCACCCGAAAAAAACGCACCGATCCATTGTCCCAGCCAATCGGTGCGTTCCAGCAATCCCATTTCCCACCACGCAGGGGTGCTTTCAGCTTCCCGCCCGGCCTCATCCCAGACCCATACTTTCCAGTAGACGCGTTGCCCGGATACAAGTCCTGGACCACTATATGTAACATGAATGGATTGATCTGATGATATCTTGCCACTATCCCATAACGCATTACCCTGAGAGAGGTCGCTCTCAGACGCGGCCGCCAGGATGCGGTAGGCAGTCTGGCGTGCTCCCCGCTGATCGCTTTCCAATTGCCAACTCAGGCGAGGTTGAACTACATCGATCCCCAGAGGGTTGATACGATATTCGCAGGTTAAGTTTGAAACAATCAAAGCCATAATGATTTCCTTTGCCAATTTAATTTGGAGGTGACCCAGTTACCTTTTACAGGGCAACTGCAATTACTGAACCGTGGACCTGGAAAGGATTTTTCCTGCCGGTGTGGCGTTCTCCCAGACGAAATTTACCCCTTGATCGCGCCAGCCGTCATCCCTGAAACGATCTGCCGCTGGAAGAACATGAACATGATCAGGGGCGGAATCGTGATGATGACCACATCTGCGAAGAGCAGGTTCCACTGCGAGCTGAACTGGCTCATGAAGCTGAAGAGGGTCAATTGCGCGGTGACATTCTCTGCGCCAGGCAGGAAATAGAGTGGTCCGACGAAATCGTTGTAGATGCCAACGGATGAAGTGACAATCACCGTAATAATCGCTGGCTGCAACAACGGCAGAATGATGGAGAAGAACACGCGCCCCGGAGATGCGCCATCCATGATGGCTGCCTCATCGAGCTCACGCGGGATGTTCGCCATAAAGGC
>DASWEH010000121.1:0-9915 GCA_036394895.1 Anaerolineales bacterium | reverse complement strand
AGATCTTTCCAATCTTCCGGGCCCACCCCTTGCTTTTCCAGCTTGTTCTAGCCCTGGTCTTCCAATTTGGTGTTAGCGACTTGGCTGGTCGCCTAACGGCGGTTGCAATCAGTCTTGCCACCGTGTACCTTGTTTATCGGGTGGGCACAATCCTCTATGGACAAAAGCCTGGTCTATTAGCTGGACTCTTCTTAGCCCTCATGCCCTACCATGTGGTCGTTTCCCGGCAAGTTCTTTTGGATGGTCCACTGGTATTTTGCTCGACGCTCGTGATTTATTTCCTGGCGCGTTTTGCGATGACAGAACGCCCGGCCTGGTTATATCTCACGGGCGTTGGCATGGGCTTAACCTTCCTTTCCAAAGAGACAGGCATCATCCTGCTGGGCGCGATCTATGCCTTTCTGGCGATCTCGCATGAAATTCGTGTGCGGATCAAAGATATGGTGCTTTCAACCATCTTCTTGGCGATGATGATTGCACCGTTTCCCCTGTCCCTCCTTTTAGCGGGCGGAACGAAATCGGGGAAAAATTATTTGGTCTGGCAACTCTTCCGCCGTCCTAATCATCCTTGGGATTTTTATCCAACCACGGTTCCGGTTGCTATCGGTCTTCTCGTGATCGTGGCCGCCATTCTGGGGCTTTGGTTTTTAAGACACGAGAGATCTTGGCGTGAAAGACTACTTCTGTGTTGGATCGCCGTTCCGGCTGTATTCTTCCAGATTTGGCCGACCAAGGGATTTCAATATTTGCTTCCGATTGCACCGCCGATTGCTGTGCTGGCTGGACGGGCCATCGCCCGCTGGTGGCCGGAGGATTTCTCCTTTTCAGGGATTCGGATCAGCAGAGGCCTGATCAAGACCACGACTGTAGGGATTATTGCGCTCTCGCTTCTTCTTTCAAGTTTGCAGCTCATCACTCCAGCCACATCTGGCACTTTTGTAGCGGGAACAGGCGGGGTTCCCGGTGGACGCGAAGCCGGACAATGGATCGATAAGAATATTCCCACTGGAGCCACCTTCATGACCATCGGTCCATCCATGGCAAACATCCTGCAATTTTACGGACACCGAAAAGCCTATGGCTTGTCTGTCAGTCCAAATCCTCTTCGCCGCAATCCATCCTATCCGCCTATCCTGAACCCTGATATGCAAATCCGAAACGGGGAAATTCAATATGTTGTTTGGGATTCGTATTCTGCTGAACGCTCGGTTTTCTTTTCAGAAGGACTTTTGCGGTTTGCAAAACGGTATCACGGTCGGGTAATCCATACGCAATCTGTAAAGGTAGCCCTTTCTGATGGTACGACTGTAGACAAGCCGGTGATTGTTATCTATGAGGTGCGCCCGTGAACCGTCTTCGAAGTTTTCGGTATGTACTGTGTGTGCTTGCCATTGCTATTTTGTTCCCCAATGCAAGCGCTTTGGCAGACAGGCCCCATCAGACCTCTACGTCGAAAACAGCTATCCAGCATTTTGTTGTTTTAATGCAGGAAAATCATACATTCGATAATTATTTTGGTACCTACCCGGGTGCGAATGGAATTCCAGCGGGAACCTGTATCCCTGTTGATCCTTTTGATAAAACGAATACTGAATGTGTTGAACCTTTCCATATCGGAGATCGTCCCATCGATGATCTGGATCACAGTCTGAGTACATTTAAATTACAGTACAACGATGGGAAAATGAATGGTTTCCTATATGCGCTGAACCAGAGAAATCAGAACGGCGCGATGTCCATGGGTTATTACGATGACCGGGATCTGCCTTATTACTGGAATCTGGCTGATGAATATGTACTCTTCGATCATTTCTTCAGCTCGGATCATGGGGGTAGTTTTGCAAACCACATGTATTGGGTCAGTGCCCAGCCAGGTGGGGACAATGTGTCAGAAAATGGATATGCTGACGTAGCTACCATTTTCGATCGCCTCGAAGAACGCGGCGTTTCCTGGAAATTCTACGTTCAGAATTATGATCCTCAAATTAATTATAGAAGTTTGAGTCAGATCAGTGGTAACCGGGCTTCCCAGGTGATCTGGGTGCCACTCCTCAACATGGATCGTTTTCTTGACGATCCGAAGCTTTCCAGTCACATTGTCGACCTGAATGAATATTTTGTGGATCTTGAAAATGGGACTCTGCCCGAGGTAGCTTACATTGCGCCTTCTGGTGCGAGCGAGCATCCCCCCGGAAGTATTCGCTCCGGACAGAAATTTGTGAAATCGCTCATCCAGGCTCTCGTGCGCAGCACTTCGTGGGACAGTTCCGCATTCCTCCTTTTGTACGATGATTGGGGTGGTTGGTACGATCATGTGAAGCCGCCCCAAGTGGATGAAAATGGTTATGGCATGAGGGTGCCTGGTTTGTTGGTCAGTTCCTATGCCAAGCAAGGCTATATCGATAGCACGTTGCTTGATTTCACGTCGGTCATGAAATTCATTGAAGAGAATTGGGATCTTGAGCCTTTGGCTGCGCGTGATGCCCAGGCAAAGAGCTTTATGTCAGCGTTCGACTTTTCCACGTCTCCACGGGAACCCGTCTTTATTCCGTTCGAACGGGTTGTCAAAGAACAACGTATTGAACCTCGTCGGGTAGTGATTTACGCGGCTTACGGTGGCGCGCTTGTTTTTGCTGCATTTCTTATGATCTGGGCGGCGGTTGGTTTGGATGGTTTTAAGAAGCTGGTTTTTGCAAAACGGCTTTCGCGATCCGAGGACTCTTTGCCATGAAACACCGTCAATTCTTTCATGTTTTCACAGTGCTCTCCGTAGTTACCTTGAGTTTCTTTTCCTTTGCCTTAACGACGCAGGCAATGGGAACAGCCACAGTAGGTACCACGCTGACTTTCCAGGCTCCTACCCCCGTGTCGGTGGGCAACCCTGCCATCGTTGTCCTCCAACTGATCTCGTCAAAGGGCGAGCCAGTTGTGGATCAGTCTGTTGAGCTATTTGTGAATGGTGAACATGAACGCAGAGCCAGAACGGACTCCGAAGGGAATGTTTCCTTCAAGGTGCGGCGCGACGAGGCTGGCACTTATGCGCTTTCCGCCAAGTTCAAGGGCTCACGCGCTCCCTCACTGGGTTCTTCAAATGCCACTGCGGATCTGGTTGTTACGCCCGCCCTGATTGAGGTTCATACCACGCCTTCCCTTCCTAATATACGCTTCGCCCTGGATGACCGCGTTTTCTCCTCGGATGATTACGGAGTTGCTCGGATTGAAGTTCCAAAAGCGGGTAAATATCAACTGGAATTGCTTCCTTTGGAGACGAATGATCCGGATATCCAAATGGCTTTCGGTCGCTGGGCCGATGATTATTTCCTTCCTAGCCGCGAGATTGAGATTCCTCTAAAGAAACCGCTCGAAGTGGGTCTTGAGGTAAGCTATCAGGCAGTGCAGACCTTTGTAGATCTGCAGGGCAAACCGGTGGACCTTTCACGGATCACCTCGATCACTTTAAAAGGAAGCAACGGCGCCACATTTACTTTTGAGGACAACCTGCCTCACTGGCTGCCTGCTGGGCGCGTCATTCGTTTGAATAACGGCCTCGAGGAAACCAAGATTTTATATTCTGTTATTAGTGTGATTATTGATGGATCGAATGTCGTTAGCCAGGCCCAACAGCGCTTTTATGTTCACGCGAATGATGTCTGGACAGTAAAACTATTGTTATATTCTGCAGGGTTTACTGCTCGCGATGCTCTTTTCCGTTTTCCCATTGGGACGGGCATCCATATGGAATATCCAGATGGTGATGTTCAAACCTTTAACTTCAACTCGAATCAGGAACATACCAGTACAGGCTTGGCGCGCGGAATCTATCGCGTCACCGTTATTGGTGCCAAAGGATTTGCTCCTCCCACGCCCATCGCGCTCTCTCGTAATCAGGATGTTGAATTGATGGTGTTTAGCTATCTTGATATGGGCGTTCTTCTTTCCATTGGTGTGGTCCTGGCTTTGGGCTTGCTCTTCTTTGGCCGCCCGCATCTCATGATGCAGACAGTTACTTTCCCCGCTCGCATGGTTGCCAAGGCCCGAACCTTCCGTCCGGCAATACTGAAAGAGTACTACCACAATGCTATCGCTTATGGCTCGCATGTGATCTCTAGAAACAGAAAACAAACAATCAGCTTGCAAGAAGACAGCAGCCTACCTATCCTTGCTCATGCTGCTTACGCAGAAGTTGAAACTACGGATGCCCCCATGCTTGATCAAAAGCCGAGTGAAGAAACGATTTCTACAAACGAAATAGCAGCATCCATAGTTACTGATGCCTCTGATGAGGGAAGCAATCCAATGCAAGAAAACATTTCTAAAGTGATGGAGGAACAGGATGATTCAGCTATTCTGCTTTCCCAGCCGGAGGGCATGGCCGCTACGCTAGAAGTAGAGCAACCTTCTTTGGAAATTACACAGAATGATCTTGCCGCTGCAACTACAGAAACACTGGCTCCAATGGACAAAACAAGTACTGCTTCACAAGCTGAAGTTGCTCATACTTGTCAGGTGTGTGGAAGCTCTGAACTTGTTAAGAAAGAAACCAAGCGACCAAATCAACAGCGTTATCAATGTCAGGCTTGTGGCGCCTTAAATAATTTTGGAGCCAAACGGACAAGGAAGCATCGTCAAAAGAATAGGGTTGAGAGCTTCATATAAATAGATTGTCGAATGAGAAGTCAATCTACGGAGGAATATTTTCGTGGCCAGAATTACAAGTCGGGCGCGCGGCGCGTTCATTCTGATTCTGTGTCTTGTGCTGGCGGTGCCTTCCCTGTCTGCCTGCTCACCTTCATCCAGTGAAACGACAGGCGTGGTATCTGACCCGGTCCCTGTCCTTGCCTACTACTATATCTGGTTCGATACCCAATCGTGGGAGCGCGCCAAAACGGATTATCCATTGCTGGGACGGTATTCAAGCAGCAACATTGATGTGATGAGACAGCATATTCAATGGGCAAAGTCCGCAGGAATCACTGGTTTTATTGTGAGTTGGAAGAGTACTGATAAGCTCAATCAACGCCTTGAACAGCTGATCAAAGTGGCGGATGAAGAAAAATTCAAGCTCGCCATCATTTATCAAGGCCTGGATTTTCAACGCGACCCTCTTCCCGTTTCTCAAGTGGATGCTGACTTGAGTTACTTTATCGAGCATTATGCAGATGATCCTGCGTTTTCTCTCTATGAAAAGCCTCTCGTGATCTGGTCTGGTACATGGGAGTATTCGCGAGCAGATGTCGAAAATGTCGTTCTCGGGAAACGAGAACACACCTTGATCTTAGCTTCTGAAAAGAATGTGGATGGATATTCACGTATCGCGGACCTCGTGGATGGCGATGCTTACTACTGGTCATCTGTCAACCCGGACACGTTTCCGAATTATGCAGAGAAGTTGACAGGAATGAGTGAAGCCGTCCACGCGCATGGCGGTCTTTGGATTGCACCTGCCTCGCCTGGCTTCGATGCCCGTCTGATTGGTGGAACGACTGTAGTCGATAGGAAAGATGGTCAGACCTTGCAAACTCAATTCAACACCGCCATGCAATCCTCGCCGGATGCCATAGGGCTGATCAGTTGGAATGAATTTAGTGAAAACTCACATATTGAACCCAGTGAGAATTATGGTGATCGCTATTTGAAGGCGTTAACCAAGATTCGGCGGGTTTCTGCTCCTGTTGTGAAAAATTTTGATTCGAGTGAGCCTGATACGACAGCGGGTGACTTTGACTCAAGCGAACCCGCCGGAACATTGAACAGCTTGGGCGCAGATCGGCTCTTTGCCTTAGGTGTAATCGGATTATTGATCGTCGTTAGTTTGTTTGTAGTTATCCGAAGAACCATTCATTAAATTTTTATTTTGGGAATTGCATTCATTAAGGTCTTCATCAAATTTTTCAACGCACACTACCGCCTTTAGTCTTGCTAGCCGCGAGCCTGGAACGACTGCACCACAACTTGTCATTGAATCGTCGCCTTAGAAGTTTCATCGGCGTGACGAATCTGGTTACTGAAAATCTACATTGTTCTAAAAGCGAATGCACTAATGAATTCATTTCACATAAGACCGGATCGCATATATCATCAAATTGGCGCATTTCGAATTTAGAGGAGGACTCTGATCATGGTTAAGCAAATTGTTAATGCACTGCTAGTTGTTTCGTTATTCTTGGCCGCTTCGGCCAAATCTGCCGCTGCACTTTCTTCTTCGTTAGAGCTGGCGCAGACACCATCGATTTTCACACCCGTAGCGGATACGTATGTTCTCGTCACATCACCGACTAAGAATTACGGCTCGAGGAGCACCCTTAAGGCGGATGCCTCTCCTCTTGAAAATATATACTTAAAGTTCAATGTACAAGGCGTTGCGCCATCAGCCGCCCTCCGCATCTTCGCCGAGTCCAGTAATCCGCTTGGCCTCGAAGTTCATGCCGTTTCCGATACGACCTGGACTGAGAATCAATTGGTATGGAACAATGCACCTGCAATCGGTCCGGTCCTGGGGTCAACTGGTCCGATCCAAGCCGGAAACTGGTATCTGATCGACGTTTCGAGCGCCGTCTCGGGCGATGGACTTGTATCCTTCGCCATCACCAATCCAAGCTCATCCGTGGCGACTATTACCAGCAAGGAGGGTAGCCATCCCGCGGAGCTCTATGTTCCTATCCCCGCTTCACCGGATCCCTTTGTCGTTTGGCGAGAGGGAAACACCAACACCTATCACGCCGATTCACAGACGACAAGTGCTTCCTATTCAGGCTCACTCAAATTCGTGGTGCAGAGCGGAGCCTACGAGTTGAATGCTCATGGGGGCGGCACCATCACATTTCAAGCCGGTGATTTTGACCTGGGCTCGGAGTGGTTCGAATTCTACGACCTGAAAGGTATTACTTTTCAAGGCCAGGGCATCGACGTCACGATACTGCGAAATAATACCAGTGCCTCCACAGATACTGAACCCTTTGATTTCACCAATGGCGACTTCATCACGATTCGAGATATGACCGTTTCGGCTGGTGGACCACTGCGCAGTACCAGCGACGCGCTTGATTTCGACGCCGGCGATAACAACCTCGTGGAACGGGTCAAAGTGACCAGTTCGCGCGGTCGCGGGATTGTCTTCGATGGCAAGGATGTCGCCAATGGGCAACCGCGGACAGCCATTGGCAACGTTGTCCTTGACTGCATCATCACTGGCATTCCAAGCGACGGAATAGAGCTGCTCGCATCCAGTTCCAACCGGGTCGAGAATTGCCAGGTCCTTAATGTGGGCGGGCACGGTATTCAGCTCACGAAGTCCTCCACAAGCGCCAGCCAGCCCAACAAAAAATCTACCGACAACGTCATTGTAGGAAATACTATTGACAACGCCGGCCAGGATGGGATCAACCTGAATAGCGTCGATCGCAATTTGATCACCGGCAACACCATATTGAACAGCTCGAATACCACAACGAGTCAGGACGGCATCGACATTACATCCAGCGACTCTGTCAGCTGCGACGACAACATCGTGGAATTCAATACGGCTACCGATAATCAGGCGGTAAGGACGCAGAGGTATGGGCTGAGCATTTCAAGCTCGAACTGTCACCGCACCGTCGTCACCGGCAACAATTTCGCGGGGAATCGGGTTGGCGAGATTCGAGATCTTGGAACGGGGACAATCTATACCTCGGACAATCAGCCTCCGAGCGTGCCGACAGGTCTTGCGACAACGCTTGTTACTCAAAACCAGGTCAATCTTGTCTGGAATGCCTCAAACGACAATGTGGGTATCACGAGTTACACCGTCTACCGCGATGGCGCAGTCCTCGGAACAGTCAATAGTACGACGACCACCTTCCAGGATAGCACAGTCACGCCTAACACATCCTACACCTACACCGTCGAAGCTTTTGACGCGGCAGGTAACGGCTCAGGGCAATCCGCGCCATTGCAGGTGACCACGCCGCCAGTACCGCAAGATAGCGAACCACCAAGCGTTCCAGCGAATCTGAGAACGACAAACATCACGTACTCGGCTGTAGATCTGGCTTGGGACGCATCAACTGATAACATGGGTGTGACCAGTTACACAATTTACCGTGACGGCATAATATTGGCCTCCGTTAATGGCACTACAACGACATACCAGGATAGCACCCTCGCTCCTGGCACTTCCTACACCTACACCGTCGAAGCCTTTGACGCGGCTGGCACCGGCTCAGGTCAATCTGCCTCGCTGCTGGTTACCACCCCATCTGCCCCGAGTTCATTTACTTTTATCGCAGTGGCTGATTCCTATGTGAATGAAAGCAGCCCCATTACCAATTATGGCAACTCTATATCCTTACGCGCGGATGGGTCTCCGTTTGTACGTAGTTACCTACGCTTCAGCGTGCAAGGAGTGAGCGGCACAGTGACTCGAGCGACTCTGCGTGTCTTCGCGAATACTGCCTCAAGTCTTGGCTGCAATGCCAATATTGTGAGTGACAACACTTGGTCTGAGTCAACGATCAATTACAACAATGCCCCCTCAGTTGGTAGCGTGCTCGGTTCATCCGGTTCGTTTGGTGCCGGAGTATGGATCAGTATGGATGTCACGGCTTATGTCACAGGGAACGGTACCTACAATTTGGGATTGACCACTCCGAGCAGTACAGCCATCAGTTTCGCAAGCCACGAAGCTGGAGCGAATGCGCCACAACTTATTATTGAAACATCGCCTTAAATTTTATTGAGCATGATGATCCGAGAGAGTTTCGCAAATATGAGTTTCTCTCTCGAGATCATTTTCTGTGACCTCAAAACTCTAATTAATTCTGCAGATGCATGTACTCTTTAGACATGCTATCCGATAAGTGTGCCTGTGTAATACAACAACCGATCTTTTGTAGGAGACAAAAATGAAAAGTAAGAGATTATATGTCCTTCTCACATTGGTGCCTGTCCTGATGCTCATTGGTGGTTTAAGTTTCAATGGCAAGGCGTTGTCAGCTAATATCAACTCAGCACGGGAAGGTTTGCAGGCGAACCAGCACCTTTCTTTGTCCTTACAGTCTAACGTGTCCCAAAGCCCATCAGCTTATTCAGGCTATACACGTGTGAATGACAATGAAGATAAGATCACATTGCAGGTTCCTGTTGAGTGGAACGACATTGAGACTGGTAAATGGACATATAAAGGCCGAAATATGGGTGTGTTCGTCGCGGCTTCAGGCGATCTCGGCAATTTCTATTCCACTCGCTCACAGCCTGGGGTCTTGATCGGTGTTTCGCATGCTCTGGCTGGAGCATATGGCAAAGAGGGCTTGCTTGACCTTGAAAAGCGGGATCATGCGCGCTCCTGCCTCTATAAGGATCGTTTTGACTTTCAGAATCAGTTTTACGTCGGACAATACGATCAATACACCAATTGCGCCGCAGGCACACCCAACCTGTTGGTATTTACCACAGCGTCAGCGGATCAAAAATACTTGATATTGCTGCGGATTATAGTTGCGAGTGAAGCGGATATTGAGGCGGCAGACACAATTCTCAGCACCTTTCAAGTATTGGGTAACCCTGAACGCGATGATCATCATGGTCCATAACATCACCAGATGTCTGACTAACAATAACACTTATCAACTTTTACGGTCTCTGAATAGCTCTTTCACTTAATCAAAAAGGTAACAATGAACTTCCAATCATATAAATTCTTGCACAAGCGCCAATTCCAGTTGACTGCGGTGCGTTTTTTTAGGCTGACCGTTTTAACGGCTGTGCTGATTAGCTTGACAATTACCTCTTCTCGTTCGACGGTCCGCGCCCAGGCAGGTTGGCAATGGTACAAAGTCGATACTCACGTCCATTCCTCTATCAGCGCAGATGCCTTCGTTGATATCGGTATTCATAGCCAGGATGCCATCGCGAATGGGTACGACGCGATCTTTCTAA
>DASWEH010000120.1:0-16477 GCA_036394895.1 Anaerolineales bacterium | reverse complement strand
CAACTCCACCCCGTGCAGGAGGCCTTTGTCGAACACGGTGCTGTGCAATGTGGATACTGCACGCCCGGCTTCCTGATGTCTGCTGCGATGTTGTTGGAGGAAAAATCCAACCCAACCCGCAACGAGATCGAGCAGGCAATTACCGGCAACTTATGCCGCTGTACAGGCTACTACAAAATCGTGCAGGCCATTGACAGTGCGGCCGCGCGTGCGAGCCAAATGCCTGTTTAATTGGAAAAGGTGAACTGATGGGCAAATACTCTTCTTACTCTCATAAACAAGAAAAGCCACGGAATGTCGGTGTACATCCGGTCATGCGCGGCATCGGCTGTATCATGATTATCCTGGTGCCCATCCTGTCTTATGGCATTGCTGTGCTACTGGTCAATTATGGTTTTGCTCATGGTTGGCCGATTCCTCCAAGTTGGTTTGGACATCCTACCATCCCTCCTCTTTTGCTGAGACTTCAAGGTTTACGACCGATCTGGGATTTCTTAGTACAGCAAAATAATCTGACTGCCATTTTATTTTTTACTGTGACAATCATCGTTGTGATTGGCGGGATCATGTCTATGATCTATGGCTATATGTACACTCTCTTTGGTCCCCCGCGTTATGGTCCTATGGATGTGCCGCCCATCCGCATCAAAGTAAAACGTTACAAACGCTAACCTTTCAAACACAAATCTCATCACAAAACGAAAGCCAAGAAATGATTCCTCAAAATACTGTCGGTAAATCTCTCCCTCGCCTGGATGCGCGCGGTAAAGTCACGGGTGAAGCGCTCTACTCCGGTGACCTCACGATGAAAGATATGCTGCACATGAAGATCCTTTTCGCGGGTCGTCCTCATGCGCGTGTCAAGTCGATCGTCACGACTCAGGCAGAAGGCGCGCCGGGAGTGGTGGCGGTGTACACGGCGAAGGATGTGCCGGTCAATGAATATGGCTTGCAATGGCAGGATCAGCCTGTGTTGTGCGGGCCTGGTTCATCCAAGCCTGGGACAGATATCGTTCGGTTTATCGGCGACCAAGTTGCGGCTGTCGTCGCCCTCACCGAAGTGGAAGCAGCTGCGGCGCTCAAGTTGATCAAAGTCGAGTATGAGGATCTGCCTGTGGTCAGCGATCCCGTGGAAGCCATCAAGCCTGACTCGCCGCGCGTTCATACCGAGATCGGCGACTCGAATATCTGCGTCCATTACAAGATCCGCAAAGGGAACGTGGCGGAAGGTTTTGCCAAGGCGGATGTGATCGTGGAAGGTGAATATCGCACACCTGTGCAGGAGCACGCCTATCTACAACCCGAAGCGGGACTGGCTTACATAGATGAAGAAGGCCGTATTACGATTGCATGTGGCGGTCAATGGACGCACGAAGATCGCCATCAGGTTGCACACGCATTGGGCATGGCGAATGAAGATATTCGGATCCTGTATCCTGCGATTGGCGGCGCGTTCGGTGGACGCGAAGATATGTCGGTGCAGATCGTGCTCGCGCTGGCTGCCTGGAAGTTGGAGAGACCGGTCAAGATCATCTGGTCGCGACAGGAGTCAATGATTGGACATGGCAAGCGGCATGCTTCTGTGATCCGCGCAAAATGGGGCGCAACCAAAGATGGAAAAGTGATCGCCATCGAGAATGAAATCATCGGCGATGGCGGCGCGTACATGTATACGTCCAACAAGGTGTTGGGTAATTCCACCATTACATCAACCGGACCTTATAACATCCCGAATGTCAAAACGGATGTGTACGGCGTGTATACCAACAATGTGCCTGGCGCAGCCTTCCGCGGCTTCGGTGCGCCACAGGCTCTGTTCATGGCAGAGATGCAAATGAACAAACTCGCCGAAAAATTAGGCATGGATCCGGTCGAATTCCGTTTAAAGAACGCGCTGAAAGATGGCGACGCAATGGGCGTGGGGACACCTTCCCCGAGTCCCGTGACTGTCATCCAGTGCATCGAGGCAGCCAGGGATAAGTTTGAGTGGGAGAATGAAAACGGAAAGCTGAAAGGTGTCAATCTTCCTGCACATATCAAGCGTGGTCATGGCTTTGCAGCGGGCTTCAAAAACGTTGGCTTTTCATTCGGTTATCAGGAGAACTGCTGGGCAAAGATAGAAATCCACGGGAACGGCGAGATTGAGCGTGTGGTTCTGCATCACGCGAGCGCAGAGGTCGGTCAGGGCACACATACGGTGATGGCACAGATGGCCGCGGAAGCAGTCGGTGTGCCGTTTGATAAGGTAAAGCTCATTACCTCTGATTCCGCGACCATGGGAAACTCCGGTTCGGTCTCTGCCTCGCGCATGACGTTCATGTCTGGCAATGCCATTCGAGGCGCGGCAGAAGTCGCTTTGAAGAAATGGAAAGCGGAAGAACGACCGGCGATCGGTGAATATAAATATCTCGCGCCGCGCACCACACAGTTCGATCCTGAAACCGGCTATTCCACGCCGAACTTTGCCTATGCCTTCGTCGCACAAGCCGCCGAAGTAGAAGTGGATATCGAAACAGGTCATGTACGCGTTCTGCGTTTCCTTTCAGCCGATGATGTTGGTCAAGCGATCAACCCGATGCTGGTGGAGGGTCAGGTGGAAGGTGCGGTTGTGCAGGCGCAGGGATATGCCTTAATGGAAGATTTCAAAACAAAAGATGGGCAAGTGCTTACCGATCAATTAAGCACGTATCTCATCCCAACCATTTGGGATATCCCTGAAAAAGTCGAGACAGTACTCGTCGAAGTACCCGACCCGAATGGACCCTGGGGGGCGCGTGGGCTTGGTGAACTGCCTTTCCTGACGGTTGCACCTGTCATTGGGGCAGCCATCCACGATGCCACCGGCGTGTGGGTGGATGAATTTCCATTCACGCCAGAACGCGTGTTGAGGACGCTCGGTAAAATCTAACCACGGAGACACTGAGACACCGAGAAATTAAAAACTCCGTGACTCCGTGGCTTTATTATCCCCTTCAGGGGATAGTGGTAAATTTCATGGCTTTTTCTTATCGCGATGAAACCAAAGAATTGAACGACCTCACCCGCCGAGAAGCGAGCGGTGCGTTCATTCAACTATCCGACGGTTTTACACATTATGAAATGAGCAACCCTGAGGCGGAAAACACCGTGGTGCTTGTTCACGGCTTTTCCGTCCCTTATTTTATTTACGATCCCACGTTTGAATTTCTAACTCAATCCGGCTTTCGCGTGGTGCGCTATGACCTGTTCGGGCGCGGCTTTTCAGACCGGCCAGAGACGCGCTACAACATCGATCTCTTCGTCCGGCAGCTTGGCGATTTATTGCATGCGCTCTGCTTCACGCGACCCGCGACTCTGGTTGGCTTATCGACAGGCGGACCTATCACTGCCGCGTTTACCGCGCGACATCCAGAGCGAGTGAACAAACTCGTGTTGATCGATCCCGTGGGAGCAAGACCTCTCCCATTTTCGCGAATCCTAAAGGTGGCAGCTATGCCCATCGTAGGCGAGACAATCATCAAATGGATAGGAATCGATGGCATGTACAAAATTATCGCCTCTGATTTTTTTGATCGCAGACTTGTCGAAGAATTCCAATCACAATACATCATCCAAATGCACTACAAAGGATTCAAGCGCGCCATCCTTTCGACGATCCGAAATCATATGTTGGATTCATTCATGGACGATTATCGACGCCTGGGCAAAATGAATATGCTCACTTTATTGTTCTGGGGACGGAATGATCCTACGGTGCCTTTCAGCCACAGCGCTGAGTTAAGAAAGGCAATACCCAACATTGAATTTCATGCCATTGAAAATTGCGGACATATCCCCCACTATGAAAAGCCTGAGGAAGTCAACTCCATTCTTCTGGAATTTCTGAGGAAATAATGTACCAAACACTTTTAGCTTACTTTGCCCATAACAAATATCGTCTAATGATGTTCTTTCTGCTGGCAGGCGCGACGATCTTTTCCGTAGCGATCTGGCGTGTCCGCACAGAATTCAGCGGGACGGTCCGTTATGGCTTCCTGATCTGGAATCTCTTTCTCGCCTGGATTCCTTTTATGATTGCCTATTTCACATATACCCTGACCCTCAATCGCAAATGGATTTATGTGATCATTCCAATCGCTGCATTCCTTTGGCTGATTTTCTTCCCCAATGCGCCGTACATCCTGACTGATTTTCAACACCTTGCCTATAGCTCCAATGACTTGCCTGTCTGGTATGACGTGATGATGCTGATCTGGTTTGCCTTTACTGGATTGCTGCTCGGTATGGTGTCGCTTTTTCTGGTGCAGGAAATAATCCGTCGTGAGTTTGGTCGCTGGGTAGGCTGGACATTTGTGGCGCTTGTGACGAGCCTGACCAGTGCTGGGGTGTATGTAGGACGTTTCCTGCGCTGGAATTCCTGGGACATTTTGCGTAATCCGGTAGGACTTGCATCCTATACCTTTGAGCGTGTACAAAATCCGAGTTTACAGGCCATTGGGTTTACCGGTCTGTTCGCCGCGTTCTTTTTGTTTTTATATATTACACTGTATACGTTTGGACATTTGTTGCTGGAGAGACCAATAAATCAAAAGACCTCACCCTCCCGCACGAACACCGGGACTTCGTGAGCGGCGTGGCCCCAAGGCGCCACGCAGTCGAAGCGGGAACAAAGTAATTCCACTGTTTGTAAAAGAGATTGCTTCGTCGGGATTTCGACGCTGTCGCGTCTCAACCCTCCTCGCAATGACGGAAAGAATAAACATGAACAAACAAGATATCCTCATCCTCTACAAATACAATCAATGGGCGAATGCAAAGATATTGAACGCCGCAGCAAATGTGATTCAGGACCAGTACCTCGCCCCAGCTTCTTTTCCCCATGGCGGCTTGCGCGGAACACTCGTCCATGCATTATTTGCCGAATGGATCTGGCGTAACCGCTGGGAAGGAACATCCCCTACTCACCGCTTGAAACCAGAGGACTTCCCCACCTTTGAGTCTCTTCATAAGCGCTGGTTGGAAGAAGAAAAACAATTGATGGAGCTTGCTGAATGTGTCACTGACGAGAAACTCAATCACACGTTCAGTTATAAGAACACATCCGGCAAACCGCTCACGAAAATTTTATGGCACGCCATGGCGCATCTCGTCAATCACGGGACACAGCATCGTACCGAGGCCGCAGTAATGCTCACGGACTTCGGTCATTCGCCGGGCGATATTGACTTGATCTATTTTTTGGATGAGATGTAATAATCAAAAATATGTCAGGCTGGTCTTTCGCTCAGAATAAACTCCGCGGAGCATCCCTGATATAGTAGTAGAGACTCTTCGGTCGCTGACGAACGCTCCCTCAGAGTGACATGGTTATATAGGATGTTCAGAAATTATCGCAATTACTTCATTCGCAACCGGTACAGCCTTTCTGTCTTTATGCTGCTTAATATCGCCTGTGCCGTCTGTATCGGTCTGGTCTTTGCCCGCGTGGCCTACAGTGATTCGAGTCGGCACCTGGGGTTGATCTGGAATCTTTTTCTGGCGTGGATTCCGTTCATATTGGCTTATTTTGCTTACATTGTTTCATGGCGGCGAGCCGCCCTTTACCTCATCATTCCCGTCATCGCTTTTCTGTGGCTGATCTTCTTCCCCAATGCGCCTTATATGCTGACCGATTTACAAGACCTGGCTCGCAAGGCAGCCGGCGCGCCCCTCTGGTATGACGTGATCATCGTCGTGTGGGCTTCGTGGACGGGAATGCTGCTGGGTGTGATCTCTCTCTATCTGATGCAGGATATTATCATCCGCACGTTTGGACGCGTCGCAGGCTGGCTCTTCGTTTTCGTCATTTCAGGTTTAAGTAGTTTCGGCATTTACATCGGTCGCTTCGTGCGGCTGAATTCATGGGATATTCTGCAGAACCCTACTGAAACTGCGCAAGAGATCCTCGGCATCGTCGTTGACCCAAGTCGGCGGCTGGCAGCGTTCACACTTCTTTACACCTTTTTCTTCCTGTTTGTTTTCCTGCTGCTCTATTCTTTCAGCCATATGCTGCGTGAGCAGGTCGCGAGAACGCAAGACTCTCCTGAACAACTCTCCTCCGCCCAATCTTCGAATGCAGACAAATAACTCAGCCTTGGTCCTTTTGCGCGGAGGCGGCGATCTTGCAACGGGCGTTGCATTGCGTTTGCATCGTGCGGGAATCAAAGTGATCATCTCTGAGCTGGAACAGCCATTGGCTGTCCGCCGGGCTGTCTCGTTTGCAGAAGCAGTCTATGAGGGGCGACATACTGTAGAAGGAGTCACTGCGCGGCTGGTGAAACCAGATCAAATCCTAACTACATTGGAAGCGAATGAAATTCCCGTGCTCATTGATCCGAATGCCGACATCCTAACCTTCGACCTTCGACCTTCGACGTTTATCGTCATGATCGATGGAAGGCTAACGAAACAACCTCCCGCGCCCCTCCCCGCTCCGATCCCGCTGCATATCGGGCTTGGACCCGGATTCCATGCAGGGGTAAATTGCCAGGCTGTGGTCGAAACCCGCCGCGGTCACACGCTTGGAAGAGTCTATTGGAATGGAACAACCCAAGCTGATTCAGGTCAGCCTGAGGGTGACCCGCGCCGCGTACTGCGTGCACCAAGTGACGGGGTGTTGACTGCAAAAGCAAAGATCGGTGAGCATCTGAAAGAAGGACTAGTTATTGCAGTTGTCGATCCAAATGTCATTCTGAGCGAAGCGAAGAATCTCCCACCTCATACGAGAGACTCTTCGCTTACAGCTCAGAGTGACATGGAAATTATTAGTCCATTCAAGGGCGTATTACGGGGACTAATTCGTGATGGCATCCATGTGACTGAAGGCTTGAAGATCGGCGATATTGACCCGCGCGATGACGCCAGCGCCTGTTTCCTTGTTTCGGATAAGGCATTGGCAATTGGTGGAGCCGTGCTGGAGGCAATCCTGACGAGAGGGGAAATACGGGAACAGTTATGGAAGTAAAGCTCTTTTTACCACGAAGGGCACAAAGAACACTAAGGTTTTAAGTCCTTTTGAATAATTCCTGTTCGTGAAACCTGTGCACTATGACTATGGCTGAGAACGAGGATGCGTTCATTTTTGACTCATAAAGTACTTGCAGCGTAATCAAAATAGGCGTATCCTTACCGCAGAAGGACAAAAAGATGGCGCTCGAAACTGCCTTCAGGCGATTTTCCCTCCTGCCCCGTTTTATCCAAACAGGGAACGGAGAGCCGCGTAAGGCACACTATCTTGGGAAAGACGAAGCTACCCCAATTGAGCGCAAGCAGGATCAGGGTAGGAAAAATGATGGTGCTCCCAAGAAATCTGGCAGGTACCGTGATCTAGCCGATATCACACTGGGGGAAGTGGAGGAAATTTATGACTATTTTAGGGGTCAATTAGTTGCCTCTCCGGCCGAGGCCTGGGTCGCGAAAAATTATTTCTGTCAGTTTCCACTCAAACGCAAAGGGGAAGACCGTCCACCGGTTATATTCGGGCGCGTCAAAACCGTTTTTCCCAGTGATGGTTATATAAATAACCTCGATGAGATGGAGATGTACTTTCCGCGCAGGGATGCGGCACCGGATACTCTGCACATCCGGGTAGATGACCTCTCTCTGCAAAAGCCAGCCTACAGTTATTGTGTGGGTGTAAAGTTTTATGTCTCTGAAGAAGAGATAGCAGATTTCTCACACTCTGAGAACATCTTTATCGAAAAGGGATTTGCGCCTCTATATGACACCAGCTACATTGACCTTTTGGATGTCAACGAGCAAAACCATTCAGCGCTTTCCTGGCTGCATGTGATTGGTTCCGGCTGGTTTGCGTCCATTCCAGACTCGGTCCAGCCAGAGGTCAGGCATCAACTGCAAAATTTGGTACGGTGGAACAACGTTGTTTTCAACTATCACCCGAAGCGATATGCTTTTCAGTACAGATCATTGAATGAAGAGCTTGACTTCAATTACGGCTTTACGGAACATTTCCTGGTTGCGCCACAGGATACAGCCCAAGTTTTGAACAAAGTAGAGGAAACTTTTGCCGGGATCTTCATGCAAGGAATGTAAGACGATTAGGAACAAAGATAGGAACTTAATATATCGCAAAGAAAATGACAGTCGCTTTCTAAGCGACTGTCATTTGTTTGTAAAATATACGCTTCGATTGTGTAACACTCAGCGCGAACATTAAGCTGAAATCGGGCGGACTCTTTGAAGGATCTCTTTCACCAGTTCCGAATTTCCTTCCCCACTCAGCACAAGATACTGATCACCTATGGCTGTGGTCAAGAAGATGACATTCGCCTCAGGAGTTTGGAGGCAACAAAAATCCGCCTGACGCAGGTCGGGCGGATTCAAAAGCATGTTAGATGGTTTTTACTTGATGTCGTCTCTTAATTCTTCATCTTCCATTTTTTCCTTGAATTCCCGGTCTGGCATATTTGCCATATCCACCGTCTGCCCGTGCATGTTCATGGCTTCGCCTTCCATCATCATGCGGGCGGTACCGTTTGCCAGGATGACCTGGCCGTTCGGCATGACCCGGGTGCCATCTGACAAGGTCATCTCATCTTCCATCGGCGTCATGTCGCCATTTCTCATCATCATGACTTTGCCGTCTTTCATCGTAATCATAGCTTCATGCATATCCAATTTTCTCACCTCCTTTCCTTAAAAAGGTTTGGTGTTGAATGCCTTATTGAAGATGTTGTAGATTATTAGGATGGGTGAAGTCATTTTACGAAATTGAGGCAGGAAAGTCAACGCCCTGCCCGCCTCCCCCAAATTCGCAATAAAGATTCGGATAATTTGTATGGACTGGAGAGATAGTATACGAGTGTTCGGGGAGGTGTCCCGCTCTGAAGAAGCAGGGACGGAGGGGGGTCAGGGCTTGCCCAATTGACAGATTTCTTGTATCCTTGTTCTATCAACATATTGGTCATTCCCAAACATTATAGGTAACGCTTATGACGAAAAATACTGAGACGATGATCAACAACTTTACCTGGATACCGATCTATCACGAATTAGCGAACGAACTGGCTGGCTGGGAAAACAGACAAGAAGAACTCATCTCTTTTTTGGAGGAGCTTCGTTCGCAGGGATTTGTGATTACACCCCTCTACGATAAGGATGGTGATGGAGCCCGCTTCCTGCTTAAGGAAATCGATCCATTTACCTTCCTGGGCGTGTTCAACCGGCGGATCGGATATGACCAGCGGCTGGCAATCCTCTCGCAGATGAAACAGCATTTTGGATTACAAGGCGACCTGCCCGAGGATTTCAACGGCGTACCGGTCTTGAACAATTTGCGATCCTGGTTCTTCCCCAACCAGACGTCCAGAGATGCGAATGATATCGGGCGCTTGTGGAAAGTCTTTCAACTGGCGCTGAGCGAACAGGATCCACTGGGAAACAAGGAATTTCTCAAGGCATTTGATGAAGCATTAAAAGTCAAGCAGACCAACGTCAACCTGACGATGGGCTTGTTCTGGATCCGTCCGGATACCTTTTTGAACCTCGACCAAAACAACCGGGAGTACTTGGGGATCCGGTTGCCTGCAGATGGCTTGACGGCCAAATTCTATGCCGAGATGGTGAGATTATTGCGGGAAGAAGAGAAGCCTTTCCCTGAACTCTCGCTGGCTGCCTGGGGCGCAGAGAATGAACGCGTGCGGAGAGTGGCTGAGTCACAGGAAGCGCAATACCGCGCCTGGGGCGGAGTGAGCTACTGGCTGGTTGGCGCCTATTGGGATGACAGAGACCCGGCGGACCAGACCGACCGTTTTCTGGAAGAAGGCATTTGGGAGAATGGCTACAAGAATCGTTATATCAACGACGTCATGTCCATGCGGGTCAACGATCGGATCGCCATCAAAGCGGCCTCCACTCAGCGCACGGGCTTGCCATTCGATGGCCGCAACAAGACAGTCTCGCGTATGACAATCAAAGCCATTGGGACGATCGTTGCCAACCGCAACGACGGCAGAACCGTCGAAGTGGAATGGGATCCCGATTTCAAAGAGAAAAGTTGGTATTTCTATACCAACCGCAGCACGCTCTGGCGCTTAAGAATGGATGATAGTTATAAATTCAAGGAATATGCCGAGAAGCTCAGAGACTTTGTCTGGTACGCCAAGGAACAGGATTATGACTGGTTCCTCACACACTTGCAACAGGCGAGCGAAACCGATCAAATCCTTTCGGAATTTATCGAAGTCGGAAAACAGCCGTATAGCACAGCGGACCTGATTGCCTCGGGCGTGTTCCTGACCGAAGAGGACTTGGAATATATCCTCGAGCGCCTCCAATCCAAGAAAGCAATGATTTTGCAGGGACCGCCTGGCGTGGGAAAAACGTTCATGGTGCGTAAGCTGGCTTATGCCCTAATGAAAGAGATCGACAATGATCGCCTCGAGATGGTGCAATTCCATCAATCCTATTCCTACGATGATTTTGTGCGAGGCTATCGCCCGGTGCCCGGGAAAGCAGGCAGCTTCGTTCTGCAAAACGGCGTTTTCTTCGAATTTTGCCAGAAAGCCATCCGGGAACCAGACCGTGAGTATGTCTTTATTATCGATGAAATCAACCGTGGCAATATCAGCCAGATCTTTGGCGAACTGCTCATGCTGATCGAGCCCGATAAACGCGGGCCGGAGTATGCGCTCCCGCTGGCGTATCGCACGGAAGATGAACCTCCGTTTTACGTCCCGCCCAACCTGTATTTGATCGGACTCATGAACGTAGCCGACCGTTCGCTGGCGATGGTGGATTACGCCATGCGCCGTCGCTTTGTCTTCATCACCCTCAAGCCACAGTATGAAAGCGAACTCTTTAGCCAGTGGTTGTCCGAGCGAGGCATGGATCCAGACCTCGTGCGATGGATCGTCGAGCGCATGGCCAAGTTGAACCAGGAAATTCGAGAAGACCCCTTGCTGGGAGAGAACTATGAGATTGGTCATAGTTTCTTCCTTCCCAAAGGCGATAACTTCGCAGGACTGGATAAGACCTGGTATCGTAGAGTTGTCCGCACCGAGATCATTCCGCTGCTAAAGGAATACTGGTTCGATAATCCCAAACGGGCCGAAGAGGCAGAGAAGAAATTGCTGGCTTCATGACTGCAGGAGTCCAAAGTCTCCAGACTTTGGAAGTTCAACGACTGGAGTCGTTGACTCCACCTTCCTAGATATGCCTAATTCTCAAACTCCCAACCAACCCATCCAATCTACAGAATACGGCATTCCCATCCGTAACCTGTGGCATATGCTGTTGTATGCCTGGAATGAAGTGCCGTTGAATGCCATGCATGGCTGGATGATGGAAGCCGCGGAACGCGCACCCACGCTCGATTCGTTACTGGCTTCGATTCTAATCAAGTTGATGCAGCAGCGCTTGCGTATTGGGTTGGGACACGATTATGTAAATGAAGCACGCAGGTTTCCGGGCATACGCGGACGGATCAATTTTGCAGAAAGCCTGAAACAACGCACCCTGGACCAGGGACAATTGATCTGTGACTTTCAGGGATACAGCGCCAATTCATCCAAGAATCAGATCATCCGCAGTACGCTCGCGAGATTGCTCAAGATCGGCCAATTCGGACCCGATCGTCATTTCGTAAAAGAAGTGCAACAAAAGCTGAGAGGTTTGATCCGTGACCTGGATGGCATCAATTTTATCGAACTCACACCTGATCTGATCCGCAGGCAGCTGCTCACGCGAAGCGGAGGCGATCATGACTATCACCTGATGCTCTCGATCTGCGACTTGATCGTGCAGCGTCAGATGCCGGGCGGTGCGGAGGCAAGCACTACCCATACTGTCCCCGCATTTGAGCGGGATGCGTTAGTACTACATAGTATCTATGAGCGGTTCGTCGCCAACTTTTACCGCATCCACTTAACCGGATGGAATGTCGCTGCGCAGAAGCGTTTGGAATGGCACACAAAAGAGGCAAGCGAACGTTTACCGATGATGGTTCCTGATCTGATCCTGCAACAAATGTCATCGGATCGACTAATTGTGCTGGACACAAAATTCACTGCGCACAGTTTGGTCGAGAACCAATGGGGCAAGCCTATCTTTGATTCATCCCACATGTATCAGTTGTATGCCTATTTGAAATCGCAGGAACACTTATCGGAAGCCCATTACAACGCCACCGGCATCCTGCTCTATCCGGCTGTCCAGACTAAACTTTCAGAACAGGTTGAATTGCAGGATCACATCATGCGGTTTGAGAGTATCGATCTCTCCGCTCCCTGGCAGGAAATTGAAAGACAGTTAATTGAGCTAGTCAAATAATGTGAGCTACCTCTCGGGGACGCGCGACAAGCCTGAGCAACAGACGGAAAGCAGGGGCAGGAAATTTCACAAAGGACAAAATCGGTGGGGATAGGCAAATGCAGGTTGTACAAAGCAAAAAGGAAAGGAGACTTGATCTATGGCAAAGTCAGAGCGAGCGATCGTGATGGGAGCTTCTGCAGGCGGTGTTGAAACGCTAAAAGAAGTAATTTCCCAGCTTCCGGCGGATTTGCCCGCACCAGTTTTCGTTGTCTTGTACATCCCACCTTTTGTAGCCAGTACACTGCCAGACATCCTGAGCAAAGCTGGTCCTCTACCCGCGGTCCATCCGCGAGATGGCGCGAGGATCAAAAACGGTGTCATCTATGTTGCACCACCGGACCACCATTCGCTGATCGAAGATAACTATATCGCAGTTAAGAAAGGTCCGAAAGAAAATCGCTTCCGCCCATCCATCGATGCGCTGTTCCGTTCCGCAGCCTATGTCGATGGTCCAAGGGCGATTGGGGTAGTCTTATCTGGCCTGCTGGATGATGGCACATCCGGGTTGTGGAGCATCAAGCGTCTGGGTGGTACCGCAATTGTTCAACAGCCAAACCAGGCACGCTTTGAGTCGATGCCGCGCAGCGCGCTCGAATATGTAGAGGTGGATCATAACCTGCCTTCTCAGGAGATCGGCGCACTGCTTGGGCGTCTGGTTGATGAGCAGCCTGGACCCAAAGTCCTGCTGGAAGCGGATCTCGAAAAACGGATGAACATAGAAGTGAAGATTGCAGCTGAGGATGGTGCCTTCCAGAAAGGTATCATGGAGCTGGGCACGCTGACGCCGTTCACTTGTCCCCAATGCCATGGGGCTCTGGTGAAAATTGCAGAAGGCAAGATGTCGCGGTTCCGCTGCCATACAGGGCATGCCTATACCGATAACTCGCTGCTGGAAAGCGTGATGGAATCGACCGGCGAAATGTTGTGGCAGGTCATCCGCAGCTTTGAAGAGAGTGTGATGCTGCTTAAGCATATGGGGCAACATTTGCAGAATGCCGGAGACCTTGACAGGGCAGAAACGTTCTTCGCAAAATCACGTGAATTGGAGAGGCGATCCAAAACATTCCATGAAGCTGCGCTCGAACATGAGAGCCTGAGCGGTGATAATCTCGGGCAGCAGCCCGAAGATCAGCTGCGAAGCGCGCTCCTGCTTAAATAAAACCCGCCCTCCGAACCACAGGGTTTGGCGGGCGGGTTGTTGTGAAGAGAGGTACGACTAAAATTATCTTAGCATATCCTCCCTGTGAATTCAAGCAAATATTTCCGGGTTGATAGAGCTTTCTCAAAGTCGGGCATTTTCTCCTGATTCACCAACCATCGAACCGCCACACCCCCTGGCACCGTACGCCAGGACAGGTGTGCCCTGGTACGGCTTAAGCCGCACGGTGCCAGGGAGGGCATGAAGAACGCCAAGTTTAAAGGCCTTTCTTAGCGCGCTTTGCGGGCTCACCGGCACTGGCACCCGGTGCAAGTGTTGCGGTTCGAAGATCATTGTCTGACATTAATTTGAGAAAGCCTTATCCGGGTTGAGATGAAGCCGCAACGTAGGCTTCAAACTCTGAGCCTGGACAGAAGACTCCCTCCATGACAATCTGTTCGAGTGAAATTAGGGAATGTAGGAAATGTTATCCACGGACAAACCACCCTGAGCAGTTTCAGGACCCGACAGGGTAAATCCCTTTGGAAAGTCCTGCTGCAGGATAATACCCACAAATGTAAAGCCTCCCCGGCGAAGAGTGATCTCCACGTGATTAACGGTTAATCGCCATACCTCCGAGGAAGTGTAATCGAAGCCGAAAGCAGTGACCGCCGTATTGTTGGGAAATGCGAACGTGAGCCCCTGCTCCCAATCACTAAAGAGCAGGAGATTTCCGCTTGGCAGGAGCCCAGAATTGCCGAGGAGCTGAGCAGAGCTTTTTCCATCGAGCAGGAACCCGTTCCCGGTCATATAGGGAAAATCAAGTTCTCCATATCCCTCCAGATCCTTTTCGAAGTCTTCAATAGCAAATGGTTCGGCAATGGCACTTTCCCACAGTTCGCGTCTCCAATAGACGGTATAGCCTGGCAGTTCGGTTACGTACGGTGTAACCAATTCGGGTGGCAAAGAGGTGAAGGTTGGCTGGGGTGTGAGCGTCGCCGTAGGTGTACTGGTAAGGGTGGATGTTGGGGTCGAGGTGGGAGCCAGCAATGAGGCCGAGGCGGGGAGAAACGTACTGAATAAACACGAAACGAATGCTGCAACCAGTAGCATTGCCAATATGATCCCCAACATATACGAGCGTTTGTTCAATGTGTCTGAAAGCTCCATACGACCCAGGTGAAAGAAACCTGCCTAGGTCCCAAAAGCATTACAAATCGCCCCAGCCAACGGCTCCAGAGATCAAAATGTTGATTGCCATATCCACAACTGCCAAAAGATACAAGATGATGGATGCGTAAAAAATAGTCTGGCGTAATTTTGTATTTTCCAGGACAAACAAAAGTCCCGTCACACCGATGGAAACGATCAAGATCGAAGTATCCAGCATGGACCAGACCTTAAAATTGAATCCACCCGTAATGAGAGAGATAACCAGAAAGAAAAGCTGTATTCCCACAAAGATTTGATAGCGCTGCATTTCAGCTCGCGCCCCCTGGGGAGCGGGCACGTTCGTCACATCGGTTTCGGTCATCTTGATCTCCTTCCTGTATCGTCCAGTGCTATGCCTTTAGGTGATATGTATGGCTCAATTTTACTGCGGGGAATGAAGTTGAGCATTTCAAAACCTATTTAAAAGGTTACAGGTGGCGCGCTGCTGCGTCCTATCGATGCTATACTGATTTGGACAAATATTCTCTGAATATCAATAGACACGGGAGGTGCAGTGCATATAGTCCCCCTCCGTCCCTGCGTGACACCTACCGCTCGCTACGCCACCTGCACTGCGTGCCGGCGCAAGTGTCGGGTACGCTGCGCAGTCCCCAAATACGACTGCAGTACGTCGTATTTGGGGACCTTAAGGGAACTTAAAAACAACAAGATGGAGCTTACTTATCTTCCATCCTGTGGCCCATATCGCCTTCCATAGCATTCCCACCTTTCATATCTTCCATGGTGGTCATCTCGCCGTCCATGGTCATGGCTTCGCCATCCATCAACATGCGGGTTGTGCCATCCGGCATCGTAATGGTACCGTCCATGGCGACCTTGGTTCCATTGGACAGGGTCATAACCATATCCATGGGTTTCATCTCGCCATTTTTCACCACCATCATCGTGCCACTCTTCATCATTACCATATCTTCTTTCATTTCCATTTTCCTCACCTCCTTTCTATTCAGGAGTTGAATTACGGAATGCCCTGATGAAGACTGCAATGTGTAAAATCATTTTAAGGAATTGCATAACCAAAGTCAACTGATTACGGGGCTTTCTTAAGATTCATGTAATATTTCACCCCCACCGCCCCGCCTTCGGCGGGCACCTCCCCCAAATACGCTAGAAAAATCAGATTAATTATCCAAAGCATACATGGCGAATTTGCCCTTTCAGGATGCTGTGCAAGGGGAGGCAGGAGGGGGCCGAAATAAATCCAAAGGAGCGGTCCTCCCGTATAGTTTTATAAATGTATCGATGCCTCTTTTTGGCATCTGTGGACCGTCCTTCGTTTAGAAAAGGAGTATTCAGGATGAGCATACGGTTTCTAACAAGGCTCTCGACCATGGTCACTATTCTGCTGATCATGGCGCTTATGGTAACCCCCGCCTCCGCAGCAACAGACCGAAAGCCGCCGACCACACCCACAAACCTGGTGGTGACGGGAATGACCGCCTACAGTGTGTCGCTGGCGTGGAACCCATCCACTGACAATTCGGGGAGCGTTACCTACACGATCTGTTGTGCAAACGTCAGCAGTGAGACGTTCCCGGGACCTGCTTCCAGCCGAGTCTATCGCGCTGGTCTCGAGGCGGGCCGCAGCTTTACCTTGTTTATCATCGCCAAAGATGCCGCAGGCAACTACTCGAAGCAAAGCAATTCGGTGACGTTCACATTGCCCCGTGATACCACTCCGCCGACCAAACCGGTCGTCTCGGTGACCGATGTGGGACCCACGCACATATCGCTGGCATGGTCATCGGTGGAGGATGG
>DASWEH010000119.1:0-4736 GCA_036394895.1 Anaerolineales bacterium | reverse complement strand
AGGCAGCAAAAGTAGTACAGAACTATTTAGAAATGCTTTCCAACCGTGAAGCGTTGTCGCGGTTCATCGCATATCTGCTTCGCAAATCTTTAACGACAAATGGAAGATAAAGCAGAAGGATCGAGATCACGCCGAGAAGCTCCATGTACAAAATATAGATCGGCCAGCCAGGCAGCAAATCCAGCAAGCTGGGTGTATCCGGCTTATAGTTGATCATCAAGTAGTTGCTGCCGATGGCTGAATTAATGAAATAAACGATCAACGCATACACATTCATCCAGACCGCCACCCTGAGCATGGATTTCCAGGTAGGACGGAATCCTTCTACAACGGTCATGTAGATGGCGGAGGTGATGATCAGTCCGTGTGAGAGAAAATATTGGAAATACACAAAATGTGGGAAATTATAGTTGTCGATGCCAGGAGTTGCTAATGCCTGAATTGCCCCTGCGATCCCCATGAAGTACATGAATTCGTAAACCCTGTAATTCTTTGTGACAAGCATGAGTGCACCTGTCCAGACTAGCAGGCTGCATAAATGGAGTGGCAACATGGTTTGAATTGTCCATTTGCCATAGATATAATTCCAGTAATGCCAAGCAACCTCGTTACCCAATAAGATTAATGCCAACAACCAGCGAAGCGTAGCTTTGGTGTTGTCATTAGGATTTTTGAAGAAGAGTAGGAATAGGTTGAGGAGAATCAACGCCCCGAGAGCTACAAGGTGTGTGGTTCCAAAATATTCGAAGGCAGAACCCTGATAGTTTGCGGCGAAGAAATCCGTCATGTGGGCTATTTTACAGCGGATTGTCAGAAAGCAGAGCTGGGATATTTATCCTACAAATTTCTGGAATGATCTTCGAAAGCGCTCTTTGCTGAACTTTTGAACATTATCGGTCATGTTGCTAAGACGAAAACAATGGACTGACCCATTAAATCGCTTGACTGCATCGATCAGACTCGCCGGAGTTTGTTCTTCAAAAAACAGACCTGTGACTCCATCGATAACGGTTTCCAGCGCGCCTCCGGCTTTATAGGCGATGACAGGGCAGCCTGCTGCCTGCGCCTCGACCATCGCAATGCCGAAATCCTCTTCGGCGGCACAGACAAAGCCGCGTGCCTTAGAAATAAGTTGAGCGACAACTTCATCAGGCTGATAACCCAAGAATTCAATATTGGGCGCGGCCCGCCCTTGAAGTCTTTTCCTGGCAGGACCATCACCGATAATTTTGAGTGACAGGTTCAGCTTTGAAAATGCCTCAATGACCAGGTCAATGCGTTTGTGGGCGACCAGTCGTGAAAGCGTGACAAAGTAATCGCCGCGCTGTCCATTAGGGTGAAAGCGTTCGATCTCAACGGGGGGATAGATGACGCGCGCTTCACGCTGATAAGCGGACTGAATGCGTTTTGCAATTCCCTGGGAAATGGCAGCAAACTCGTGCACGCGTGAGGTGGCGGCTTTATCCCATGTTCGAAAATTATCCATCACCAGATTCAGCATTGCGTTTTTGTGAGAGTGTGTACCGTCGAGATTGATGTCGCTCCAGGCGTAGCGCATCGGAGTGTACGTATAAGAAATATGGCGCGTTCCGTTGTTCGCACGTACACCATGCGCGACCGCGTAACTAAACGAGACAATCACGTCATACTTGCACAGATCGAATCGCTCAATCGCAGAAGGCATCAGCGGCAGGAGCAAGCGATGATGTGTTTGTGCAAATGGTAATTTGTCCAGGTAGGAAGTGATGATCTGCTTGTCCGCAATCGGGGTGCTCGTGAAGGCATTTTTGTTGTAGATCAATGTGAAGACATCCGCTTGTGGGAAAAGTTCCAATGCGGCAAAAAGCGTCTTCTCGCCCCCACCCATGGCTGGCAGCGCATCAACGACAAACGCCATGCGCGGTTTAGAGTTCATTGAGATGCTTCCAAACCAATTCGGCGGTCGTCTGCCAGGAAAACTGCTTGGCACGCGCCAGGCCCTTTTCCCTCAGATCTGAACGAAGATGGGCATTGCTCATGCATTCTTTTAGAGAATTACTCAACCCAAAAGGATTTGACAAACAAAAAATCAACCCTGCATCACCAACGGTTTCTGGCAAGGCACCACCATCTGAAACAATGACGGGCGTTCCGCTTGCCATCGCCTCGAGCGCAGGCAATCCAAAGCCTTCATCTTGAGAGGGAAGTACCAACACGACCGCATTTGCATACAATCCCGCCAGAGCCTCATCTTCCACATAACCCAGAAAACGGACGCGTTCCACCTCAGGCGCAAACTTCACTGGCTTAAACACATTTCCGCTCACACCGACAATCGTCAGCCAGGTCTCTTTAAAATTACTTTTTATTTCATTCCAGGCGCTCAGTAAAAGATCCAGGTTTTTACGCGGCTCAAGACAGCCGACAAACAAAATATAGCATTTTGGTAAATCAAGCATTTTCTGTTTTGTATCAGGATGAAAGATGAAAGGATCTATGCCATTAGGTGTCACGGTCACATCCTTAATTCCAAAACGTCTCATTACTTTCTGCTTCACATATTCTGAGGGTGTAAATATTTTACGAACTCGCCTTGCTAAAATCGGCAGAAACAGACGATACCATATGGCGAAACTCCCCCGAAACCATTCGGGGTGTTCAAGCGAACTGAGATCGTGGATGGTCAAGGCTTGATCCCGAACCATCAAGGGGCCAGTATTAGCGGGCGACCACAGAATCGAATGTGAATTTAGTTTCGCTGGAAGGGTCAATTGCTCCCAGGCATGACCTCGCCATCCTTGTCTGCGAGTCGATTCGACCCGGCTGTTGCTCCCGATAAATCGAAGGATCTCATGCCCATAACGCTCCACACCCGTGACGCGGCGTGCGAGGAACCGTCCGTTAATTACTATGTTACGCGTCATGGCTGATGCCTTGCCCCATGAATAGACCGATCACAAGCCCAAGCATGAGACGCCCCGGCGCGAGAGTCCAAAGGTAATGGTCAAAGAGACTGATGACCCCAAGCCCCGTCAGCGTGGCACCGGCAAGGATAGCACTTGGATCCCGTATTTTGAACAAGCGAAAGACGAATGAAATTGATAATGCAGCGACAAGCAATAAGCCAGGGATTCCGAGTTCCGCGCCAGCCAGCAAAAGAACGTTGTGAGTGGGCTCGATCACATACCCTTCGCCAGCCCGCCTGGAAAGTTCGATAATAAATGAGCCGATGCCAACTCCCGTCAGCGGATATTCACGGATCATTCTGATGGCTTCCCCATTTAACCAGGCGCGGCCGATGAACGAGAATTCTTCTGAATGGGACGTCGTACTGATCGTACGTGCCTGAACCAACTGGCGATAGGGCAAGAGCGTAAGGATAAAACTCAGTGCCATGATAGCCAGCAGAACAGCCAGACGTTTCCGGTCAAAGTGTTTTGATTTCAAGATCAGGACAACACTGAAAACGATCAGTGCCAACCATGCTGAGCGTGAGAACGTCAGCGCGAGCAAGGCTGTGCCAGGGATGAGCAAAAGTAGGGCAAGATTGTTTGGCTTTTCTTTGCGCATGAAAAAGGCAATGGGTGCAAGTAAAAAAACAAAACTAAATCCGCCCAGAATGTTCGGATGGGGTAGCGTCCCATAGGCACGCAGAAATGTTTCCCCAGTTGGCAATTGCACAACGCTTGCACCCCGCATGGAAGTATCAAGAGTCCCTGGCCAATTCAAATGGAGGGGAGCGAGAAAAGCAGTGGACTGTTGAATAAATTGGATAACGCCTGTAATAAATTGAAAACTCAATGCCGCGCAGAAGCCGAGCAGAACGTACTTCCAGGCGTATGTCCAATCATGTAGAGATAGGATGAAGAGAAAAACGAGCAGCAGATGAAAGGAAATGTATAAAGAAGTGCGCCAGTCTCTGGACCAGAGGATACTGAGGAAAATCAAAAAGCAGAAAGCAGTAAAAAGATAGAAGAAAGAGGAAAGCGGCACCCTGAGTGCCGAAGACGTATCGAAGGGAGGAAAGCCGTTCTGAAGCTTCGTCGCTAACCAGATAATTACAGCAAATAATGCAAGCCCATCGGCAAGGAAGAAAAGAGCATCTGTATATGTGAAGTAGACTCGGTTTTGAGGGAATTCATTGATCGTCCGGTAATACCAGAACGATAATCCCAATGGAAGCACACCAACGATGAAGGCATAAACGCTGCGCAAAACTTTTTCTGCTTGCACGGGCCAGACGCGCAGTGATCCAAGGGATAAGGTGGTGATCAAAGAAAGGATAGGAAGTGTACCCCACGAAAAAGATGCCAGTGAATTGATGGGTGGCGGTTGAGATGGTTTTGGAAGGATTGCCTGTGGATTCTCCCAAACTTGCACGCCGCTTTTGAGAGTCCTATATTTTATCCAGCCGTTTCTTTCCAAAACGGGAACATATTTTTGAACGTTCACAAATCCCCAGCGCACGCCGTGCTCACCGGCTTTTTGCAGGATCGGGTCGAGCGCGGCGAGTCCGTTGGGGAGCCAGAAGGCCGTGTCAAGTTGAGCGATGCCACTGGTGCGCAGCTCACGGAGAGTCCGCGCGGTGTGGTAACTGCCGTCGATGGTGGTGGCAGTGGTCAGCGTGGAGAGGAGCGCAAGCTGGTCGCCGAATCCAAAGGTCAGATAACGCCAGTCTGAATGGTCAGCCTGCTTGAGAAACCCCACGATCTGACGCATATCCACTGTGCCAGGCTGGAGAGGCAAAAATGCTGTCA
>DASWEH010000118.1:0-3146 GCA_036394895.1 Anaerolineales bacterium | reverse complement strand
CCTTTGGGCAAGTCTGTTTCGCTTATAATTATGATTATGGGAAGCAACGAGTATGAAAATCAAATCCTCCAATGGCGAGGAAAGAAATATGATGAACTCGTCCGGGAGAACGGTTGGCTGGCTCTGGCTGGTTTGTACTGGCTCAAACGTGGCAGGAATTTGGTGGGCTCAAACCCCATGTGTGAGATCACCTTGCCGGAGAGGGCCCCCACATTTCTGGGTATCATCGAATTAAAGGGAAAGATTGTTCGCATGCATGTGGCCGAAGGGGTGCGGGTGGAGATCAACGGCAAATTAGTGCAAAATGCCATTCTCAAATCCACTCAAGAGGCAAAGCCTAGTTTCATCACATGGAACAGCATCCGCATGGTATTGCATGAACACGCAGGCAAATACGCCATCCGCATCTGGGATAATCAGAGATCTCAGCGTTTCTCGCTGCCACCGTTAAAGTGGTTTCCTATCAACAAAAACTTTCACTTCAATGCGCGTTATACTATCTATCCTAAGCCGAAAGTATCAGGCCAACCTGATACCTTTGGAGATGTCGTCGAAGACCGGATGGATGGTTATGTCAGTTTCAGGTTTGAGGGCAAGACATACAAACTTGACGCGACCGAAGTAAAAGATCATAAATTATTTATCAAATTCAAAGACCTGACCAGTGGCAAGGAAACGTACCCTCCCAGCCGATATCATTACACGGAGCCTGTTCAGGATGGCAAAGTCGTTTTGGATTTCAATTATTCCTACAGCCCGCCCTGCGCGTTCACGGAATATGCCACCTGCATTTTTGCGCCTCCACAGAATCACTTGCCCTTCCGCATCGAGGCAGGAGAAATTTATAAAGGCTGACTGGTGCTTCGACTCCGCACAACGTGAGAATTTGTAACAAAATTGTAAATTCCCAATTTCGTCACTTAGGTATAATCACAGCATGGCAAACGAAGAATACCAAAAGAGCGTCCTGAAATGGCGGCAGGAAGTAGATAACAACCTGCGCCGTGAAAATGGCTGGCTTGCGCTGGCAGGTTTGTTCTGGCTCCGCAAAGGGATTAACCTCATCGGGTCTGCTCCGGAGAGCGAGATTCTCCTCCCCAAGGGCGCCCCTCAGAGGCTTGGTACATTTGAGTTTGACGGCAACAATGTTATGCTGGAAGTCGAATCAGATATCCCTGTGGAAGTCAATGGCGTGACAGCGAAATCTGCGTTACTCGACGCAGACCAGGAAGATGTGCCCAGCTTCATCACCTTCAATGATATACGGATGGTGGTCGTCCGCCGTTCAAAAGGAGTTGGGATTCGTTTGTGGGATAACTCAAGAGAAGAACGCCGCTCTTTTCCCAGCCGGGAATGGTATCCAATTAAAGAAGGTTTTCGCATTCCCGCCACGTATACCCGCTATGAAACTCCGAAAATCGTGAAGATGCCCGATATCCTCGGAGCGATTCTCGATGAACCTATGCAAGGCTTTCTAGCCTTTGAGCTGAATGGGAAGAAGCACCATTTGATGGTCGAGGAATTGCCAGATCGTCGCCTTTTCATTCAATTCATGGACCTGACCAACAACCATGTGACGTATCCATCCGGCCGTTATCATTACACTGACGCGCACGAAAATGGTAAAGCATTCATCGACTTCAACAAAGCTTACAGTCCACCCTGTGCGTTTACAGAGTATGCCACCTGCACCTTCCCGCCCCAGGAAAATCGTTTGAACACCGCGATCGAAGCGGGAGAGATCTACCCAAAGCACCACGGTTAATAAAAAAAAGCCGACTTGTTTTACAAGCCGGCTTTTTGCTAGCCACCCGCCAGGCGTATCAACGACTCTGGCACCCAGAAGTTTCCATATCCCAATAACCCTAAAAGAATCGAACCAACTAATAGTGCGACTCCAAACCAGATCAACAAGCGATCTTTAAAGTCTCGATCTAAGACTTGTAACCAAGTGCGTGGACCCACACCAAAGGCACGCAAATCCATGGCGTCGATGATATCTTCACTACCGATGATGGCGTGAATGGTCACAGGCACAAAGATAGGAGCCATTTTACGAACTTGTTCAATTAATCCACCCCTTATTTTTTCAACCTCATAGCCGCGCGCACGCTGGGCATCCATGGTCAATTGGAAATCGCGGCTGAACGTCGGGATGAAACGCATGGTCAAATCCATAGCATAAGCAAATTTATCAGACAGTCCTATCCCTTTAAATGTGATCCCATAAAATGCAGGATTCAATGAATAGGGAATCAGGATCGTCATAATGGAAATACTGGAAACGCGCACCAATTGACTGACCGCATAGAAAGCGCGTTCAACAGTAAC
The DNA here is from genome assembly GCA_036394895.1 of Anaerolineales bacterium. Taxonomy (GTDB): domain Bacteria; phylum Chloroflexota; class Anaerolineae; order Anaerolineales; family Villigracilaceae; genus Defluviilinea. The sequence goes on along the minus strand of DASWEH010000118.1, from coordinate 815 downwards.
TTTCAAAGTAGGAGTCCAGCCAAAAATGGAAAACGGAGCCCGGAACTCACGGATAAGATGCTCCTGGGTGTAGACCTCTGATCCACCCCGACCCGTAAGAAACGTAAGGATCGCAAAGAAAAAAACAAAACCAATGATGAAAAGAAAGGCGCGGCGGATTTCCTTCCATTTGATGCCGGAATTGAAAAGGACAAATAGGGCAATCAGCCAAAATGGGAGCAAATAGCGCACATCCCAAAATGCCAGGGTCGAAACCAGAAAACAAGCGTAGAAAATGAGCCACGCCCGCGGGTCAAACTTTTGAATAAAGGAATTTTCGCGTTTACGATAACGCCAGGCAACTAACATAATTACTTCCTGTCATTGCGAGGAACGTTCTTCGTGACGAAGCAATTTCATCCAACGTAATGGGAGATTGCTTCGTCGCCCGTAGGGCTCCTCGCAATGACGTGTTATTTTATCTTCCCGACTGTCGCTGTACGGAGCTATAGGCAACCACCAGCAATGGAACCAGAATCGCGGCGAAGATCAGATTCGGTCCGGCTGCGGGCAGGAACTGCCCGACGATCGTCGCAGGCAAGCTTAGACCGTTGATAAAAATATCAGACAGAGATGCGAACAGTAAACCGACAATGTTGCCAAGCATACCCCACGTCACAGCTGTAGCAATCGCTTCATTATTGCCAAAGAAATATCGGACGGCTACGATCAGCGCAAAGCCAACCAGGATCGCAATACCTGCAAAGAGTGAGATCGGGGCGTCGCCGAAGATGTTATTTTCAGGATCAAAGAACAGCATATTCGGCTGATTACGG
>DASWEH010000117.1:0-8954 GCA_036394895.1 Anaerolineales bacterium | reverse complement strand
CGCTAAAGACACATATTGGCATTCCTCCAGTGATCGGTGCGGATGGCATCATTTATGGAGCTTATGAAACCCTGGATATGGCACCCATCGATCTTCCTCCTCCCAGTGAAAACATGGAATGGACCACAGAAGTTGCTGTTCCAAAAGATGTCACGTCTCTCTATATCCTGCTCAGTGTCGAATCAAAAAAGCCGCGCACCTATGTAAACTACGCCCTCGATATCAGCGATAAATAGCTCATTTACTGTAATCGTAAAAACCTCCCCGAGCTCCAATACCTCGGGGAGGTTTTTTATCATAAGCGATGTAGCCTATATGGTGAGATGGACTTGGTCCTGTTTAAACTGGGCTATGGTTTCTGTGCCTGGCTGGACAAGGAGGGCCAACCGTCCGCGTCCCATGAAATTGATTCGATCCGCAACTTGGGGATACCAATCTGTTTTGCATCGTAAGCATGGTAAACAATCCAGTAAGTACCATCTTCGAAGAGCACTCCGTTATGACCAGGTCCTTTCCACTGACCGTACGCGGACAAGATAAGCGTTCCACCGCCTTTGGTCAATGGAACGCCGTCACGATCCAGATAGGGACCCGTCAGCTGATCGCTCCGACCCACGCGTACATTGTATGTGCTGTTGACGCCCTGACAACACTGGTCGAACGAAACGAAAAGGTACCACTTCCCATCATGCGAAATGATGAATGGCCCCTCGATGGCAGATGTTTTATCGGGGCCTGTGGAACGATCCGCCAAATGATGATAGGTTGAGTCCTTTCCATCGAGTTGACCTGTAGAACGGTCAATTTTCCGCATCCAGATCCCCTGCCAGAAACTACCCCAGACCAGCCAGGGCTCGCCGTTTTCATCAAGCACCAGGTTTGGATCAATCGCATTCCACTGATCCCCCGGATTGGAACGCAACACCGCACCTTGATCAACCCATTCATAATTAGGACTTTCAGGATTGAGGGTGACATTTGTTGCCAGACCAATGGCAGAGTTCTGACTGCCAAAACTTGAGACTGCATAGTAAAGATGCCATTGATCATTGAAGAAAGAGATATCGGGAGCCCAAATGTCCACCAAGTTGGGGTTGATAGCTCTCGTCCAGGCAGGGTTACTTTGGAACACGCGCCCACAAAACTCCCAAACTACCTTATCTTTTGAGCAGATAAACGGAATCAGGCTGCCTGTTGAGAAGACATAGTAAGTGTCAGCCTCGTGAGCAATGACTGGATCATGAATACGCTGGATAAATCCCTCTGGCTCAATCATAATGGACTTTGTCACACTTTCATTTGTAGCACTGATCGTGGGTTCTACTTTGACAGACGGGCAAGCCGTAAGCAGTAATGCCATCAAAACACCCAACAGGATGTATCGGATCATAATTTCCTCACAACAGATTAAACGTTCCAGCAAGGAATTCCCACCACGATACAGAATGCCACTCCCCTACAAGAGTGGCATTCTGTTATTGTCAAAGTCTCTTTAGAAATACTAAACGTATGTTCAGCCTGCGCATGTGGTCAGTACAGTGAACGATAAGGGAGGCAAATTGAGCGTTGCATGATTAGCGTCAATCGTTGGTACTGGAATAGCCTTTGCGACCACTTGTTCAGGCGCATCCCAACTGTTCACCTCTTTGGGATCACTGCCTGCGAGTTGCCAGGCCTTGTCTATTTGGACCGCTTGCCCATCTTGCCAGACGAAGTCAGTCACAACAGTTTCGGTCTGGCTGCGGTTCACCACAAATACCGCACCTTCCTGCTTCTCGCTATCATAGCTGGCAGAAACATCCAGCATGGGCACAGCCTCATACTGCCTCGTTTCCAACTTCGGTGCATTAACATGGACATCCAATGCCTCGCCGCGGGCAAGGTTACTAACCAGTTTGAAAGCGTAGTAGGAGGGGTGCTTCAATAAGCCGTCTGAGCGAGTGTGCAGCCAAGAAATGACGTTAACAATCTGTGCAACACAGGCGATCTTAATCACATGGCTCTTGCGCAGGAAGACATTCAACCATTGTGCTACAACGAGCGCATCCTCCAGATTGTAAATTTCCTCCGCTAAGTGAGGCGCTTCCGTCCAGTTTCCTTGCACTGGGTCGCCCTTGTACCAGACTTGCCACTCATCCCACGAGAGATAAACGTTGTGCTTGCTACGCCTTTTCGCTTTAACATAGCGTAAGGTCCCTTCCAAGGTATCTACAAAGCGTTCAAAGAGAACCGCGCTGGCTAGATAACTAGTTGTATCATCTTTCGGGTTGCCTGCATAATAATGCATCGAAAGGTAATCCATGTGCTCCCAAGCGATTTCAAGCGCGGTGCGATCCCACTCAGGGTAGGTTGGCATTTGATCGTTAGAGGATCCGCACAGAACAGTTTGGATAGTTGGATCCTGCCATTTCATCACTTTTGCAGCTTCCAGCGCTTTATTGCCATAAGACACTGCATCCAGATGGCCAATCTGCCAGGGACCGTCCATTTCATTGCCGACGCACCAGTAGCGCACCTTGTGAGGTTCCTGGAAACCATGACTGATACGCAGATCCGACCAGCGCGTGCCGGCTGGTACATTGCAGTATTCCACGAGATCGGCAGCAGACTGGATCGTTCCCGTCCCCATATTGACGCCCAGCATCGGCTCGACGTTAATCAATCTGCAGAATTCCATGAATTCACTGGTGCCAAATTGATTTGTTTCCAGCGATTGCCAGGCGAGCTCGCGCCGGCGCGGGCGTTGATCTTTGGACCCTACGCCATCCAGCCAGTTGTAACCACTGAGGAAATTTCCGCCCGGATACCGGATGACTGTATAGCCCTGATCGCGCAACGCTTCCAGAACATCTTTACGAAGGCCACGCTCGTCTGCCTGAGGCGATTTAGGATCATAGATTCCCTCGTAGACGCAGCGACCCATGTGCTCGGCAAATCCGCCAAACAGCAAGGGCGAAATCGGGGCAATCGTCCGATTTGTATCAATGAGAATTTGTGCTTTGGGTGTTGACATCGAAAAGCCTACCGTTTGAAATTTAGGATCGGTTGATGAAACAAAATCACGCTACTGTCCAGCCATGCCCGTGGTTGTGATCCCGGCAATGATCTTGCGCTGGAAAATAGCGTAGAAGAGGAGAACGGGGGCCGAAGCAATAAAGGCCGCAGCAAAAGCCAGTCCGCGTTGAATATAACTTCCCTGTTGAATGATCACTAATCCTACAGGAAGGGTAAATGTTTCGCGGTCGCTGAGTACGATGAGTGGCCAGAACAAGTCATTCCACATGCCTAGGAACGTGAATATGGCAAGCGCGACCATGGCTCCGCGCACTAACGGTAGGCAAACTTGCCAATAGATACGGAACGGTCCTGCCCCATCGACTCGCGCGGCGTCTTCAAGATCACGTGGGATCGCGTAGAAGTGTTGCCGCATCAGGAATATCCCCAATACGGAGGCAGCTGTGGGCCACCAGATCGCATGGTAGGTGTTCAACAATTTTAGGTCACGGAGCAATAGAAACGCTGGGATGAGGGTAATGGCTGCTGGAATCATGAGGCTGAAGAGGAGTAGGGAGAACAATTTGTTTTTCCCAGGAAATTCCAAGCGCGCAAATGCGTAACCACTTAACGATGAAAAGAATACGACGATGATCGTTCCCACGGTAGCGATGATGAGGCTATTGGTAAACCATTTTGCAATGGGCAGGGTTACATCTGCAAAAATGTGGACAAAGTTGCCGATTGTGATGGGACTCGGAATCCACTCGATAGGAAACTTGAGTTGGTTTTGTTCAGTCGTGAATGCCATGGAAATAATGTAAATAACCGGGATAATGATCACGACGACGAGGGGTAGGAAAACCAGCCAAAGTAACAGCGTACGCCGTAGCAGTTTGCGGCTGGGCTGCAAATCTGAGAGGAAACTCGGGGAGGTCGTTTCAGTGGCCATCTCTTTCTCCTATATCTACTAGTATTCGGCGCGCCCGCGCATCAGCCAAAACAAAATCACCGTGACCACAATCATGATCCCAGCCAGCACAACCGCCATCGAAGAGGCATATCCAAACCGGAAGAACTTCCAGGCGGTTTCATACAGATACATCACGGCTGTACGGGAGGCATTGCCGGGACCTCCGCCTGTGACGATATACGGTTGAGCAAAGACTTGCATGTGAGCGATAAATTGTGTCACGGTCACGAATAACATGGTCGGCATAATGAGGGGGATCGTAATGTGACGAAATGCCTGCCAGGAATTTGCCCCATCAATTTTAGCGGCCTCATATAACGGTTCAGGAATATTTTGCAGTCCTGCGAGGAATGCAAGCATCGGAAAACCGAAGGTCCACCAGACCGTGGTAATTGCCAGAGCTGGGATGACAATATCAGGATTTCCCAGCCAGGAAATACGAGGTCCACTCAGTAGAGTTGTCACGAAGTAATTGACAATGCCTAACTGAGTATCCCAAATCCGTATCCCGACGATGCCCAAAACCGATACGGAAAGAATTCCAGGCGCGTAAAATAGAACGCGCAGGAAGTCTCTCCCGAAAAAGGAGTGTTTCAGTCCTGCAGCCACAATCAGACCCAGTACAATGTTGATTGATACGGTGATCAACACAAAATTCGCCGTGTGACGCAACGCCTCCCAAAATATTCTGTCTGTCATCAAGGCTTGATAATTTGCAAGTCCGATGAATTGCTGCTCCTTCAGCATGATCTTCCAATCGTACAGGCTGATCTGTAGCCCACGGAAGATTGGAAAGAGCAGAAACAATGCAAAAAAGAAGAAATGGGGAAGAATAAACAGGTAGTTGGGAAGTTGTTTGCGTAACGTTTTCCAACTCAAATCGGAAGCAAATATGCCTCTTTTGGTCAGCAGGTTGCCTTTTGCGGAAGCGGGAGCTTGTGTCATACGTCACATCCTTCCAGTAAATTTCAATAACAGACAGGTCGATGTGTTCCATTATAGCGAGCACATCGACCTGCAACAAAAAATCGGGACTATGGACGATCCAGGATGGGCTGGATGACCTCGCAGCCTTTCTTCAATTCAGCTGCTACATCCACGTCCGCGCCGGCGAGAGCGTTGCCGACGGCCGTTTCATAGCCAGTCTGAATTTCGATGAAGGCTTTATGAGCGAGAGAGGTGCGGCCGATTTCGTTGAACTCATTCGCAGCATCCGCGACCGATTGAATAGCCTGCACTTCTGCTTCCTTTTGGACCGCGAGCTTGGCAGGAACCTGGCCTGAGGTTGACCAGAACGCGCCGTTGTTTGCCAGGTATGCCATCAATTTCTTCGCCTTGGCGACGCCATCTTCATCCACACCAGTCGGAATCGACATAATGTGCGAATCCAACTTGACAGCCTGCTTGCCATCGGGAGCCAGGGAGTTGATGAAAGCGGTCTTCGTCTTTGCAGCCACGTCAGGATTATCCTTCATGAAGCCACCTGTCCAGGTGCCTTCCCACATGAAGACCAGGCGGTCGATTTTGTACAGGTCGCCTGCCCACATCTTTCCGGGAACAGCTGGCGGAGCGACGAAATACTTGTACATCAAGTCATGCCAGTACTGGATCGCGGCGACTGATTCAGGAGAGTCCAAAAGGCACTGTTTGCCATCTTTACTCGTAATATCACCGCCAAATTGCCACACTGTGGTGGGAACAGTGTAGCGCGGCCAGGTGTAATCAATCGCCCAAACATCCACGTTATCTTTGTCAAAGCCCTCGTCGGTCGGGTGCTTGCCATTGACATCGGTGGTAAGTTTCTGTGCCCATTCGAGGAATTCCGCCCCGTTCTTAGGCAGATTGTCCGGGTCGAGTCCGGCATTTTTGACGAGTTCGGTGTTGTACCACAATAGCCAGCCGTGGTTATCGAAGGGAACAGCCATGGTTTTGCCTTCGAATGTGATGTTCTCGATCACTGAAGGATTGAAGTCAGCCTTGTTCAGGGTTCCATCGTTGAAGATCACATCATCCATCGGCATCATCAGCCCTTGCGAGGCCATCTGATTGACCTCCGCCGCATGGAAAATGACCATATCGGGCGGCGTGCCAGCGGCTACGGCTGTGGGATATTTCTGGAAGAAGGTGTCCCACGGAATGCCTTCCGAGTGGAGACAAACATCCGGGTTATCTTGGACAAATTTCTCCAGCAATTGGGCGAACACAGCACCATCGCTGCCCGTCAGGCCATGCCATAGGATCAACGGATCGCTGCACTCGCCAAAGGCGTTCACGATCGGCGTGGGTTCGAGGGTCGGCCCTCCCTCGGGAGGCTGGGTTGCTTGGGGCGGCTCGGTTGCAGCCGCTTCGGTCGATGCGGCGGGCGCGGGCGCACACGCGCTTAGCACCATGACCATGATGATTAACAAGCTTAGGTACTGCAACAGGCGAATACGATTTACGTGGTTCATACTTCTCTCCTTATGAGAATTGAAAAAACTGAATACGACCGATCATTGAAAACGCAGGGATTGTGCTGCGTTACAACCAAATTGATTTTTTGCGGTGAAGGATCAGTATTTCAATCTTGCTCAGGTCAGCTTTATACGCCTGTGCGAGCGCGTCTTATGCGGAGGCTCGCTCAAAAAAATGACAGGGAACTTCAAAGCAGCGACCGGGCCCGTTGTATTTATTTTGGATCCGGTCAAATAGTGCATTTGCCAGGAGAGTGCCCATTTGATCAGGGTACTGCGCCACAGTCGAAAGCTGTGGGCGTACCCAAGAGGCAGCAGGGATGTCATCAAAGCCAATAATGGCAATATCTTCGGGGACTCGATAATTCATTTTTTCAGCAGCATCCAAAGCGCCAATGGCAATTGAGTCATTGGCTGCGAACACTGCTGTGGGGGGTTCGTGCAACGCCAACAAGGTCGCGATGGCTTGTCGGCCACTTTCAAAGGACCAATCGCCTTCCACCACATATTCGGACGGAACAGTTAAGCCAGCGTCTGCCATGGCTTGTCGAAAGGCCCCCTGCCTGCGCTTAATGACGTGGAATTCCTGGTTGGCACAGATCATGGCGATGCGTTGATGTCCACGCTGCTCGATCAGCCACTGAACTACATCGTAACTGGCCTTAGTATCGTCAGCATACACAATGTCCACGCCCGGAAGTTGCATATGACTTCCCAGGACACTGACTGCCATGCCTGTACGGTCAATTAGATTCCGCAGGTCATCATCTGTCATGTGCCAGGGGACGATGATCGCGCCATCAACGGGACGTCTTAATAGGGATTCACAAAAGAGCATTTCCTTCTCACGCAAATGGTCCGAATTGGCAACCATGACACTATAGTGATATTGGAAAGCTACATCTTGAACGGCGCGTACCATTGGATGATAGAAAGGATTTCCGATATCCCCGATCAACATTGCAATGACATGATTTTTTTGGCCGCGTAGAGAACGTGCATACTGGTTGGGCTGATAACCCAACTCTTTCACAACTGCCAGAACTTTCTCTATCGTCTCTTCACTGATTGGTACTTTGGATTTAGCGGAATTGGGATTTAGAATGCGCGAAACGGTACTTTGCGAGACATTCGCTGCTCGTGCCACATCACGCATGGTGACTTTGCGTTTTGTTCGAGGGGAGTCAAATATCATAGGTTATGCAATCGTATGCGGTATTACGTATTCTAGCATACGGTTAGATGAGAGTCAATAATATCGACTAAAAAAGTCTCATTTGCATTAATAAAGGGGGTTCGATGATCGATTTGAAGCAGTAGGAAATCTAGTTTGTGACGGGGAGCCAGCATTTGTATACGCCAAAAACATCATTGAATCAAAAAACTGGACAGGCAATCGTCTGTCCAGTTGAATAGCATCTACGCATTTTGTTAACGATTTGCCTTCGCCAATTGATCGAGTGTAGGTAGTGCTTCTTCGCGGCTTTGTCCCTCAATGGTCAATATGATCCTCTTGACTCCCGCGGCTTCCATTTCTGCTATGGTTTTCTGGTTGGGGATGGATTTTTCGAAGAGAGATATTTCCAGCGAACTCGGGTCGTGTCCGTTTGCCGCGGCTTGCCGTTTTAATTCGACGATTGCCTGTTTTGCCTTTGACCATTCCAAGGACCAGGGCGCCCAGCCATTGCAAAGCTCTGCAGCGCATTCAAGCGCTTTTTCGCTTGTTCCACCCATAATGATAGGTGGGTGCGGACGCTGATAGGGTTTTGGAAACGCTCTCATCTTATCGAAGTTCACAAACTTGCCATGAAACTCAGATTCGTCTGTGGTCCAAATCTCTTTGATCGCTTGAAGTTGTTCTTTCAGAAGTTGGAAACGCGTACGGTAGACAACACGATGATCAGCCATTTCTGATTCGAGCCAGCCTGCTCCCACGCCAAAGATGAACCGTCCTTTGGAGAACATATCCAGTGTCGCTGTTTCTTTTGCAAGGAGGATTGGGTCATGCTCGATCACAAGAGAAACACCACTTGCGATTTTGATACTCTTGGTTGCGGCTGCGGCTAGAGCCATGGCGACAAAGATATCGTAAGTTTGCCAGTAATAATCTGGCAGGGTGGGTCCACGCCCCGGCGCATTTAGAAAACTGACAGGGATATGTGTATGTTCCGAGAACCAAAGTGAGTCCAGCCCGCGATCTTCCACGGCAGGGGCGAGTTCGTCTGGTTGAAACGAATATTCAGTTGGGAAAATGTGAACACCGAATTTCATTTTGCCTCCGGGCACGTGACACAGAACTGGGATAGGAAACGATTCAGTCTACCCGAACGACAGCAGTCAGATCAGTTGGCAATTCTCACAGTAAAACTGAATGTACTGCCTTGCCCCTCACCTTCCGATTCTGCCCAGATGCGTCCGCCATGCGCTTCTACCAGATGTCTGGCGATGGTAAGACCGATGCCCGACCCGCCGCCAGCGTTGCGTGAGCGAGACTTGTCTACGCGGTAGAAGCGTGTGAAAAGATTTGCGATGTG
>DASWEH010000116.1:0-4216 GCA_036394895.1 Anaerolineales bacterium | reverse complement strand
GACCGGATCAACCCAGAGTCCTCTCACGACTTTGGAAAAAATATTATTCCCAACCTGGTGAAATCTGACGCGCGGATATTTGCTTTTCCGTACACGGGTTATTGGATGGATGTTGGGACATTTCAATCCTACTGGCAGGCTCATATGGATATGTTGTCGCCGACACCTAAACTCAAATTGTATAACCGAGATTGGATCATTCACACCCGAACAGAGGAACGACCACCGGCTCGTTTGCCTGCTTCTGCGTACGTCTATGCCAGCATGGTCTGCGATGGGTGTTATATTGGGGCAGATGCCCGTGTAGAAAGTAGCGTCCTTTCGCCAGGCGTGGTGATTCGGCCGGGTGCAGTTGTACGCGAATCCATTATCTTGACGGATAGCGTTATCGAAAGCGGCGCAGTCGTCGAGCGTGCCATTATTGATCGACGTTGTCATATCGGTGAGAAGGCGCGTGTGGGTTGGGGGGTTGCAGACGCAAATATTAGGCTAGCACTGGTGGGCAAGAATTGCACTATTCCCGCGGGTTATGTTGTTGAACCTGAAGCGCAAGTTGGTACCGATGTGATTGATTCGGATTTCGATGCATCAGTGATACGCGCAGGACAATATATCCAAACGCGAAGAAAGCCTAATGAAATCCTTTAGTCGTTCAGGCGGAATCCTTCTTCATCCTACTAGCTTACCGGGTCCGCATGGCATCGGTGATCTTGGTCCGCAGGCATACCTCTTTGTGGATTGGCTTGCCTCCACGGGCTGTAAACTTTGGCAGGTGCTTCCGCTTGGACCGACAGGCTACGGAGACTCCCCTTATCAATGTTTTTCTGCCTTTGCCGGGAATCCCTATCTCATTAGCTTCAACGCTCTCCTTGAAGATGGATTATTGACTCAAGATGATTTTGGGGAGATGCCAAACTTTAATGCGGCGCGCGTGGACTATGGTCAGCTCATCTCGTGGAAGCTTGAACTTCTGCAAAAGGCTTTTTCAAATTTATCTTCTGTATCTAAAGATTTCCGCAAAGAATTCGATACGTTTCGAAGTGAGAATGCATCCTGGCTGGATGATTATGCTCTCTTCATGTCCTTGAAGGAAGCCAATGGTGGAGGTGCTTGGAGCGGGTGGGACAAATCTCTGCGCAGGCGAAAACAATCTGTGATGGAGAAAGCGCGCCACGATCATGCAGACAGTATTTTGCGATATTCGTTCTATCAGTTTATATTCTTCCGCCAATGGAGCAAACTGCGCGCCTATGCCAAAGAAAAGGGAATCAAAATCATTGGGGATATCCCAATCTTTATTGCGTATGACAGTGCAGATGCCTGGGCTCATCCTGAGTTGTTCTTTTTAGGGGAAGATAGTTTGCCGACCGTTGTGGCAGGTGTACCCCCTGATTATTTTTCAGCGACTGGTCAATTATGGGGCAATCCGCTCTATCACTGGGATGTACATAAGAAATCTGGTTATGCCTGGTGGCTGGAACGTTTTCGTTCGGTGTTGAACTTTGTGGACGTGGTGAGGCTCGATCATTTCCGTGGCTTTGCAGGTTATTATGAAATCCCTTACGGCGCACCAACTGCTGAAAAAGGACAATGGATGAGCGGCCCTGGGAAGGATTTCTTCGAGACCGTCTCACAGCAGCTGGGTGGCTCTGAAAATGGGACATTGCCGATCATCGCCGAAGATCTCGGTGTGATCACTCCAGATGTCGTCAAACTGCGTGATCGTTTTAATATGCCAGGCATGAAGATATTACAGTTTGGCTTTACAAGTCCATCGGATCCTTTTCTTCCGCACAACTATACAAAGAATTGTGTCGCTTACACCGGTACCCATGACAATGATACGGCGATGGGTTGGTATAAATCCGCACCGGAAGTGGAGCGAAAATTCGCGCACCGTTACTTGAATAGTGATGGCACAGATTTTGCCTGGGACCTGATCCGCGCTGTGTGGTCGTCGGTCGCGGTGTATGCTATCGTGCCGATGCAGGATTTGCTCAGCCTTGGGACAGAAGCACGGATGAACTTCCCATCTCGCTTGGGTGGCAATTGGGAATGGCGGATGAACGAAGATGACATGAGCGGCGATCTCGCGAAGAGATTGCGCGAATTCAATGAGCTGTATTCGAGATAAACACAACAGTCCCACCACTGAGGCGGGACTGTTGTTATAACGGGATCAATTGTCGGCCGGGAAAAGAGCCTTTGCTTATCCATTCAAAGGTGCAATACTATTTTTTATCCTTGAATAACGATAGATACTCGCCGTAGCCCTCTTCCTCCAGCTGCTCGACTGGAATAAATCTAAGCGAAGCGGAGTTCATACAGTAGCGCAGACCGGTGGGAGCGGGCCCATCATCGAAGACATGCCCTAAGTGGGAATCGGCCTGCTTCGAGCGGACCTCGGTGCGAGCTATAAACAATTTGAAATCCGTATGGGTGGCAATGTTATCGGGTTCCAAAGGCTTGGTAAAGCTGGGCCATCCGGTACCTGAGTCGTATTTATCGAGGGAACTGAACAATGGTTCCCCTGAGACAACATCCACGTAAATGCCGGCTCGCTTGTTGTTCCAATATTCATTCGAGAAGGGGCGCTCGGTGCCTTCCTTTTGCGTGACTTCATACTGCAATGGCGATAACTTCATCCGAAGCTCTTTATCTGATAGCTTGGTAAAACTTTTCATCTCAGCCTCCTACAGGTAAATCTTGATTATTTTGCATTGTACCTCCCTGATGTTAGAGAGACATAAAAGATTACCTGTGCATAAACTTTGTTAAGACTTATGTAAGGATTGGGGAAATTCAGGTCAGCCAAGCATAAAAGCGTTTGTTATTTTTGCCTTTATTGTCCGTGCGGAAGATCGAGAATCTGCCCACTCCTATTTGGAGCCTGATATTTTCAAAGCCATCTTCTTGATCGTTTTCGCTGATCGGATTGTGAACCGTTTACCCAATACCTTTTCAAAGGGTATCGTAGAGAAAGTCGATTTGCCTTTTTCTTTGCGACGTAACCAGTAAATCTCACGTCCACGAACATGGATTTCATTCGTGTCTGTTTTCAACTCCATCACTTTTTGCCTTGATCTCTTACCAAGCTTATCTGATAAAAGAATGATGTTGAACTCTGATGCATCATTGATCTTTGACTGTGGAAAGGATTTGTAACGTGCGATCCTAGCCAATTGGGTGTCTGTTCTGATAAAAGTAGCCACTCCATACCCCAATTCTTCTCGCAGTCTATTCTCGATCTTTTTCTCCAGGGCTTTGACGCTTTTCGCCCTTGTCTCAAATAAGACGTTTCCGCTTGCGATGAAAGTTGCCACGTTTGAAAAACCAAGTGATTCGAAGGGTTGGGGCAAGGCTTTCATCTTGATGGTGCGACCACCACCAACATTGATTGCTCGAAGGAAGGCGATATATCGTAGCATTGTACGAAAGTTTTCAGGAGGCATCAAGTCTTAATATTAATGATACCAACTGCGGATATGACTCATCAACTCTTTCTTGTGCACTCTCAACCAGGATTCATTACGTAGAGCTTCATGAATGTGTCCAAGCATGCTTTCTGATGTCTCAAGGCCTTGTTGATAACATCCAAATCGAAAGAATAGGCTTGTCGTGGCACGCAATCGTAAAACATGAGGCAACATATCCAGCTCAGTAAGCGTGAGTCTTTGACCCTCCAAATATCCTTTGCCAAATGCATCGATTACAGACCATTCTCTGCCCGTGTTCCACAGGCCGAAGGGCCATTGAGACAGTGCATAGGCCAGATCAAGGATTCGCAAGTCAGGTCCACAAAACTCGAAATCCAGGACACCGGTAACGACATTCCCTTCCATCAAAATATTGGATTGATCATAATCCCGATGAATGATCTGATGGGGCAACGTATGGTAAAGAGAAGGAGCGGAGGCTTGTGTGTTCTCCAGAAGCGTATGGATCTGCTTCTTTTCTTCTCTGCTCAGCGCTAATTTCGGGATAAGGTTTGCTGGCTCAACAAGGACTCCTGCCCACCCCGTAAAATCATTCGAAGGAGGGAAAGGCGCACTATTTGATGTGGTTTCTATCTGAACCTCAGCGAGCGACTTTACAAGTTCTGCTAAGGCTTGTCCGGCAGCATAAGCTTATTCAAGGTTGTCATTTTGCGGAATGGAACCTGACAAGCGCGGAGACATTGTAACAATTGTTCCTGACAAAATGGCAAACAATTCGC
>DASWEH010000115.1:0-5318 GCA_036394895.1 Anaerolineales bacterium | reverse complement strand
GTGCGGGGGAAGGTGAGGTTTCAATCATTTCCTGGGCCGGTTATATCGAGCGTGGCGACACCGACCCTGCCTATGACTGGGTAACTGAATTTGAGAATCAAACCCAATGCAAAGTGACGAATAAAGTTGCTGCAACCTCTGATGAGATGGTGACCTTGATGAACCAAGGGGGCTTTGACCTTGTGACCGCCTCTGGCGACGCCTCGAATCGCCTCATCGCCGCCGGGAAAGTCCAGCCGATCAACATTGACCTGATCCCCTCCTGGAAGACAGTAGATGAGCGTTTGCAGAGTGCTCCTTGGAATACAGTCAATGGCGTTCATTACGGCGTGCCTTACCAATGGGGTCCGAATATTTTGATGTACAACATAGACGTATTCCCTGAAGCACCGAAATCCTGGGACGTAACTTTCGAAGAAATGGATCTTCCCGATGGTCAATCGAATAAAGGACGGGTTCAGGCTTACGATGGTCCAATCTACATGGCGGATGCAGCTTTGTATTTGAAGTTCCATAATCCCGAACTGGGTATTGATAATCCGTATGACCTGAATCAAGAACAATTCGATGCTGTGGTTGCATTACTCCAGAAACAACGCGAGCTTATTAGCCGCTATTGGCATGATGCCTATGTTCAGATGGACGATTTCAAGAACGAAGGCGTAGTTGCCTCTGGATCCTGGCCTTTCCAGGTGAATCTGCTCGCCTTTGAAGGCGCGCCAATCGCATCTACTTTCCCACAGGAAGGCGCCACAGGCTGGTCTGACACGACCATGATGCATGTGGATGCGCCCCATCCCAACTGCGCCTACAAGTGGCTGGAATGGTCGCTCAACCCCAAACTGCAGGGAGATCTCGCGGCGTGGTTCGGTTCAGTTCCTGCCGTTCCTGCCGCGTGCAAAGGCAATGAACTATTGACCGATACAGGTTGTTCCACTAATGGGTTCGATAACTTCGATAAGATTTGGTTCTGGCGCACGCCAACTGCTGAATGTAGTACTGGAAAGGGTGGATGTATTCCGTACAGCAAGTGGGTTGAAGCTTACGTGGGGATCATTAGCCAGTAAGTGACTCTCTTTCGGGCAGGGATGGATGCAATCCCTGCCCGAACTTCATGGATGTGGAGTATCATAGTCGCATGTCAACATCCGCCATACGATTCGAGAATGTAAGCCGCCATTTTGGCAATGTCAAAGCAGTCGATGAAGCCAATCTCGAAATTCGAGATGGCGAATTTTTTTCCATGCTGGGTCCCTCAGGCTCAGGCAAGACAACTTGCTTGCGCATGATCGCTGGCTTCGATAGACCCACTTCAGGGAATATTTTTTTATATGGGCAGGATGTTTCCAACCTGCCGCCGTATGAACGCGATGTAAACACAGTCTTTCAGGATTATGCTTTGTTTCCCCATATGACGATTGAAGAGAACATCGCCTATGGATTAATGATCAAGGGAGTTCCCAAAGCAGAACGTTACAAGCAAGTGGATGAAATGCTCGATCTTGTGCGCCTGCCCGGATTCGGATATCGCAAGCCTTCACAACTCTCCGGAGGACAACGTCAACGCGTCGCTCTTGCCCGGGCCCTTATCAACCATCCCAAAGTTCTCCTGCTTGATGAGCCGCTCGGGGCGCTCGACTTGAAGCTCCGTCAACAAATGCAGATTGAGCTTAAAGCGATCCAGAAGAGCGTAGGAATTACCTTTATTTTTGTAACCCACGATCAGGAGGAAGCTCTGACGATGAGCGACCGGATCGCGGTCTTCAACGAAGGCAGAATCCAACAAGTTGGCACACCCTCTGACATCTATGAAAGACCCGCTTCCCCGTTCGTGGCGGGATTTGTAGGAACATCCAATTTGATCAGCGGAGAGATTGCCAAACGGATTACGGGCTCTGAGGAAATGTTCTCGATCCGTCCCGAGAAAATCCACTTAGATTCTTCAAACCGTGAACCAGAAACGGACATGCTTTGCATTGATGGCGTGATACGAGATGTGGTGTATCTGGGCTTGTTCACACGTTATCTGGTTGAAATCGAAGGTGGAAATGATCTGGTTGTCGTTGTCCAGAATCTAAAGACTACCTCCATGGACGTCTTATCTGCCAAAGGACAAAAAGTCCGCCTGCTCTGGCATAAAGACCACATGAGCCGCGTGGGAGGCTGACATGCTGAACCGCGTATCTACTTATCTTTATCAACGTCCAAAATTGATCCTGGCACTGTTGCTTGGACCGCCCATGCTGTACATGCTGGTGGTGTATATCGGTTCCCTTTTTGCATTACTCATCAACAGTTTTTTTTATCTTGAAGAATTTACAGGTTTGATCGTGCGGCAATTTACCCTCCGCACCTACTTACAGTTATTCTCCCCAACGAATCTGGGCATCTTTGGTCGCACGGCTGGTATGGCAATGGCCGTGACGATTGCCGATGCGATCATTGCCTTCCCTTTGGCTTATTACATTGCCCGGTATGCTTCTCCACGCAGGAAGACATTTTTATACATCGCGGTAACGCTTCCATTATGGTCGAGCTATATTGTGCGTGTCTATGCCTGGAAGTTGATCCTTGCAAAGGAGGGGATTATCTCCTGGTTCTTCCATTTATTCGGGCTTCAACCAGTTCTGGATGGGATTTTGTCTATTCCCGCGATCGGGGGCTCATCGCTGTCGCTCTCACCGATTGGAATGTTTATTACATTTTGTTATATCTGGCTTCCCTATATGATTGTGCCCATTCAAACGGCGTTGGAGCGCGTGCCAAAGTCGCTACTGGAAGCCTCCAGCGATCTCGGCGCGAATGCTGCACAGACCTTTCGTAACGTGATCCTTCCGCTGGCTTTCCCGGGCGTCGTGGCTGGTTCCATTTTCACATTTTCCCTCACACTCGGAGATTTTATCGTCCCGCAATCGCTTGGGAATTCGCGTTTCTTCATTGGGCAGGCAGTTTATTCATATCAAGGTACCGCGGGAAATATTCCGCTCGCGGCTGCCATGACAATGGGACCTGTCGTCATCATGGTTGCTTATCTTTTAATTGCGCGCAAATTGGGAGCCTTCGATGCCCTCTAAATCCGACCGCGAAAAAGCCCCGCTTGGTTTAACGTTGAGTGCAATTGGAACGTTGCTTTTCCTGCATGTTCCCTTGTTCATTATCTTCCTGTATGCTTTTACAACAGACGAGGCAACGTACTCTTTCCCGTTGCCCGGTGTAACGACCAAATGGTTTGGTGTGGCGCTCCATCGCGCGGATCTTTGGGCTGCGCTCACATTATCAGTTCAGGTCGCAGTGGTTGCGACCATCGTCGCGCTAACTCTCGGTACGTTAGCCGCGGCGGCGGTGTATCGTAGTAATTTCTTTGGCAAGGAAGCGATTTCGTTTTTGCTTGTGCTTCCGATTGCTCTACCTGGTATTGTGACAGGGATCGCTCTCCGCTCTGCCATCGGTACTATGAATATTCCGTTTTCCTACTGGACGATTGTGATCGGTCATGCGACGTTTTGTGTGGTTGTTGTTTATAACAACGTGCTGGCACGCTTCCGAAGGATGTCTGGTTCGCAGATCGAGGCTTCCATGGACTTGGGAGCAAATTCATTCCAAACTTTCCGTCATGTGATCTTACCGAATCTTGGGACTGCACTCCTGGCGGGTGGGATGTTAGCCTTCGCGCTTTCCTTTGATGAAGTGATCGTCACGACATTTACAGCGGGACAACAATCCACGCTGCCGATCTGGATTTTCTCGCAACTCACTCGTCCGCGAGATAGACCCGTGACAAATGTGGTCGCGACGTTCGTGATCCTCATTACCTTCCTTCCGATCTTATTTGCACAACGGATTTCCGCGCAAAGCTCGGATTCAGAAGGTGGAAACAAATAAAAATTCATGTCGTTGCTTCGCCTACGGCTCGCAACGACATAATTAAAAGAAATCAATCATCGGCTAGGAAAGAACGGGGTATCCAATAGTTGGACAAATCCTATCCAAAATTCGTCTTCCCAAAAGATTGACATCACGGCTTAACCCGTTACAATTGCATCGAATTTCTAAAAGGAGACGCTCTATTGCAAGAACTGCACGAGTGTGAATGAAGAAATACTTGTGCCTATTTTCTAACTTACGCCACGAATAAAATCTGGCTTCCGCCGCCCTCCAATTGACACTTGGTGAGGCGGCGGGACTGCTTACTACAGTGCCGCGTCAATATTGAATCTAAAATATTGTTTGCAGCCATTTTCAATTGCAATCGAATTTTGGATTTGATGCTTAAAGTGGCAAGACAATTGCAGTCAACACAGTGGTTCAGAGCTGTTGTGCTTTGGCTGTTTTTGTTTGCAAGTTGACCGTCATCCTGAGCGGAGCGAAGAATCTCCAACTAATTATGAAGACCCTTCGCTGGCGCTCAGGGTGACATTGCAAAAGTGTTGTCGCTTTGGCGCTGGATGCCAAAGATTATTCTGGGCGAAATGCCTTCACCAAAACGAAAGGAAAGAATGACTGGTCAATATCACTCCTATATGAATCCGAAGTGTTATTCGGGTCCGTTCAAAGACAAAGGCGGATGCGGGGTATTTGCCCGTGAGCCAATCAAGAAGGGTGAACTGCTTTGCCTATGGGGAGGCAAAGTCATTGCTGAAGATGAGATCGATTACAACATGCCAAACCTCACTCAGCGCGTTTTGCAAATTGATGACAACCTGTATTTTCTTACCCCCGAGATCTTAGAGCCAACAGATTGCTTCAATCACTCCTGTGAACCGAATGCGGGGTTCACAGGTCAAATCGGCTTGATCGCCATGCGCGACATTGAAGTTGGTGAAGAGATTTGCATGGACTATACCATGTGCGATAGCAAGCCGTATGATGAATTCGACTGCTATTGCGGTGCCGAAAATTGCCGCGGCCGTGTGACAGGCAACGACTGGGAACGTCCTGAGCTGCAGGCGCGCTATAAAGGTTATTTTTCACCGTATCTGGCCAGACGCATTGAAGCTTTAAAAACAGAGATATCGGTAGCTGCATAAAACGAGTGTCGAATCGCAAAGGCACGAAGCTTGCCTGCCTCGTGCCTTTGGTCGTTAATGGTAAAGTTGAGGAATGACGAACAAATCGTTCGCTCTCCACATCTATATCATTGCCCTCATGCTGCGGCTTATCCCTGTTTTCCTGGCGCGTGGATTGGGGATCGGGCTTGACGATATGTTCCAATACGACATGCTGGCGCGCAGCATCGTTTCAGGAAATGGATTCCGTTGGTACGCGCAGGAGGACTTAAACCAGCTCGCCCCCTTCGTGAACTTCGATCTGTCTAGCGT
>DASWEH010000114.1:0-4514 GCA_036394895.1 Anaerolineales bacterium | reverse complement strand
AATTTTCCAACAAAATTCGAGCGACATCCAGTGCGGCAGTCCAGGTCTCTTGCGAAAGGGTAGAACCTTGAGTTCCGCGCAGATCCGCCAGCCCAAGCAAGATCAAGTCGATTCCGGCTTTGCCTGCATCGCGAAAGAACCGATAAATGGCCTTGCGCGAAGGTTTCTGTTTGTCACTTTCCAGGCGGCTGGTGAAGAAATGGAATCGCATATGATGCTGAACGATTGACTTTATACGCTCCACCTCATCGTTGCTGAGATTGAATGCGCGCGCACGCTCTTCTACAACCTGCGCGCCTTTCATATCATGGTCAAAGAAGCGGATGCGACTTGTCTCATCCAGAGACTTTGTGGCTGGCTTCTGGACATCATGATATAGCGCAGCGAAAAAGAGCGCCGCGCGGACGGAACGATCTGTATTTAGGGATTCGGCGAAGTGCTCAGCGAATTGTTCGCGGAATCTTCCGATGCGAAGTGTAAGTAAACCGGTGAACAAGTCATTAGTGTTATCCGCGTTGTAGGCGGGAGCCAGCGCGGCTAAGATGTTTTCAAGGTGACCCAGTACACTGAGCGTGTGTTCCCAGACATCATAAATATGCGGCGCGGACTGCTCAGTGCCTTTCATCGCAGGAAGTTCAGGTAGTAGATATGGGAAAACACCAAGTATTTCCAAGGCGCGCATGGATGCATCTGGCTTGGGGCCCTCAAGCATTTTGAATAATTCATCACGCTGACGTTCAGGAGAAATCCTTGGCAATAAATTGGCGGCTTGCTTCATGGCCTTACGAGTTTCAAGCTCGATCTTGAATTCAAATGCCGCGGCTTGACGAACGGCCCGCAAGATGCGAACAGGATCATCTGATAAAGAAGTGGAAGAACAGGCACGAAGTATCTTGGCGCGCAGGTCGGATGTGCCGTTGAGTGGATCGATCAAAGTCTGCGCGTGCAGGTCAAATGCGATGGCATTGATGGTAAAGTCGCGGGCGCGCAAGTCTTCATCCAGATTATTTCCACGGTAGGTTGCGAAGTCCAGAAAGGTACGCGTGCCATCGGCTTCGGTCACAATGACGCGACCGGTGTCGCGTTCGTTGTCGAGTGCCATAAAGTCAGCTTTGAGTGCGTTGGCAACGCGCCGGGCGAGGGAAATGCCGTTCGAAGGCAGGGCAAAGTCAAGATCCCGCGAGAGGCGGTTGAGCAATATATCCCGCACCGCACCGCCGACTAGATACATTTCCTGGTGGGGGAGCACATCACGAACTTTGTCAATTAAAGGCGAATAGGAAAATGGAACAGGCATATAGATAATTTCTGGTCGTTCCTTGTGCCGGCTGATTTGCGCGGCATGCAAGGCTTGTTCAGGCGTGCCCCCTTGAGCGATGATCTTGCCGCGGACACGAGCCACCCAGCGACCCGCATAAGGAGAAGAGGGCGTGCGCTCGTTATCTGCGACAAGAGGTTTTTCATTTGTCATATCAGGCAGGTGGTTTATATTTTTCCAAATCTACAACACCGACAAAAGGCAGATTCCGATAGTACTCGTCGAGATCGAGACCAAAGCCAAACACAAACTTGTTGGGAATAGTAAAACCGCGATAATGGATTGGAACTACAGCTTCGCGTCGCTCAGCCTTATCGAGCAGAGCACATACTTTCAGGCTACGGGGCTGACGCAGATTAAGCATGTCCAGTACAGAGGCAATGGTATGGCCGCTGTCGATAATGTCTTCAACCAACAGCACGTCTTTATCGTGAATGTCAGTTTGCAGATCGAATGTGACACGCACGGTACCACTTGATTCGCGTTTGCCGGCCCCATAAGAGGAAACTGCCATGAAGTCCACCATATGTGGAGCTGTGATGTATCTGCTTAAATGGACCAGGAATGGGACGCCGCCGCGCAGGATGCAAATCAGAAGCAGATTGCCGTCCGGGTAATCCGCACTAATTTCTGTTCCCAGTTCTTTGATGCGTGATTGAAGGGTTTCTTCGTCTATCAGTACTTCAGCGAGTATGTCGTTGTAATGTTGCATGGTAGTCGTTTTTTGGTTGGGTAGCTTATTCGTTAAGTAGTTTGGTTGTTAGTCCGTTACGTAGTTGACTTTAACTGCATAATTAATGAACTATATACTTCACATCTCTATGTGGGTACCTCGTGATGGACTCGGCAGCGCGCTTCATACAGTTCTGATGCGCCCACGATCACCACTGGGTCATTGTAACGTGCAGGTTTGCCATTCACCAATCTCTGTGTGCGGGAAGCTTCATCGCCGCAGACCATGCAGATCGCATGAAGTTTATCCACGTGTTCTGCAATGGACATGAAGACAGGCATGGGACCAAACGGCTCGCCGCGGAAGTCGGTATCGAGTCCAGCCACAAGGACGCGAATGCCGCGCGAGGCAAGTTGCTGGGCAACCTGAATAATCTCTGGATCGAAGAACTGCGCCTCATCGATTGCAATGACGGTCGTATCCTCTTCGATCCTAGCTAATATGTCAATGGCTTTTTCTACCGGCGTCGCGTCATAGTCTGAGCCTGCGTGAGAGGTGACTTTTTCAACTGCATACCGCACATCAATGGCTGGTTTGAATACTTGCACTTTTTGCTTTGCGATGGTGGCGCGTACCAGACGGCGAATCAATTCATCTGTTTTGCCGCTGAACATTGAACCACAAACGACTTCGATGGAACCGTGTGTATGCTTCATAATCTCTTTTATTTTTGGGTTAGTGTATTGAAATTTGAGCCTCACAAGAAAAAACGGGCATGGCGCACATGCGCCATGCCCGTAAGTTTACCTGAGAATAGTTATTCTGCAAGCCCGCTTTTAACTGAGAGGCTATGCAGCCGCTGCCGGGATCTCATACCCAAGCGAGCGTAATTTCTTCTTAGCGGCTGTCAGAGAAGCCTGACCAAAACCTGAAATTGCCAGAACGGCTTCATTCCCACCGTTCAGCTTCTCAAGGAATTGGCCGAAGTTCTCGATGCCAGCTTTCTTCAGGGAATCCAAGGCACGCGTCGAAAGACCTAATTCTTCGATCGGGCGCTCAGGCGATCCCTTTAATTCTTCCTTGACCTTCTGCTGTTCAACATAGGTTTGGCGCGCAGAAAGCTTCTTGTAGAAACGATCCACCTGACCTTCGATATCCAAGAGACGGGAAGCTTCACCGGTAAAGAACGGATGGCAGTTGGAGCAAATATCCACGCGCAGTTCCTTCTTGGTGGAACCAGTGGTCCAGGTGGTACCGCAGGAGGCACAGGTTACCTTGGCGTCGGGATAGTAAGTGGGATGAATCTCAGCTTTCATTTTGAGCCTCCACTTCGGCAACAATTTCGGGAACAATATTCACCCGCTTCTGTCCATGGACGATATCAAACATCACAACACCATTAGATGTTGCGAATAATGTATCATCCTTACCAGCTTTTACATGCAAACCGGGCTTGATCTTTGTACCGTGCTGGCGCACGAGGATGTTGCCAGACAGCACAAACTGACCGGCATAACGCTTCACGCCCAAACGCTGGGAATTGGAGTCGCGTCCGTTGCGGCTTGAACCGCCACCTTTTTTATGTGCCATGACTACCTCTCTTACTTTTTCTTCGTGTCGGTCTTCTTGGAAGACGACTTGGTTGTTGCCGATGCTTTGGCAGAAGTTTTCTTGGTGGACTTGGGCGCTTCCCCTTGCGGGTTCGCCTTGGCTTGCTTCTTGGTCTTCGGCGCGGCTTCAGCTACGGCCTCATTTTCCACTATGACGGGAGCGGGCTCAGCCTTCTCGACTTTTCGCTCTTCGCCGGAATGACCGATAAAATCCACCAGCAGGCGTGTAAACTGCTGACGGTGTCCGCCGCGCACACGAATGCGTTTCTTCGGGCGATATTTGAATCGGTCGATCTTGGGGCCTTTGATATGATCCACCACTGTGACTTTGACGAGGATGTCACCGATGGTGGGTGTACCGACGAGCACATCGTCGCCATCTGCCATAAGTAAGACGCGTTCGAAATCAAACTTCTTACCTGCATCGACGGGCAGACGGTCCACTTCGATGGTCCGCCCTTCGACGGCACGATATTGCTTGCCGCCGCTTTCAACAATTGCAAATCTCATTTTATTCTCCAGTCATTCACTTCACCGCGTACCTGCGGGTCTTCGTCTCACCTGCACTTCGATTTTTGAATTGCTTGGCAATTCATAGCAAATCGTGCCGGTGCAAGTGACGCTCAGACCGTCGCCTGCGAACGGGGAAGCTGGTATCTCGCTGTTTCTTGACAAACAACTACCCCAGAATCCAACCGCTGGGGTAGAAGCGCACGATATTATACATGCGGGGTAAGGATGTGTCAACATCAATGTATGATTCACACATGGCTTTCTCAAGGATACTGTTGGCGAACTAACGAGGAGGAGTAAGATAGAGGCGGAGGTAGCGATGTGCCTAAAAATCAGCCCACCCTGGCCGATCCCAGAAGAAACGAAGCGGATTGGACAAAAGTTGTTGAAGGAAAAAGAG
>DASWEH010000113.1:0-5933 GCA_036394895.1 Anaerolineales bacterium | reverse complement strand
CACGGCGGGGGTTAAAGAGAATGATATCGGTTCCGGACAATTTCTCTTCCAGAAATGTTTGCCAATTTCCGGCACTTCCTAATTCAATACTCCCGCCGAGAAAAACGGAAAAGCCATCTTGTAATGGCGATGGAGGTTTGATAATGTTAGCCATTCACCAAAATCCTAATTCTTTGAACATATTGAAAGTTGTTTCAAAGCGTTTATTCAAAATGATCCTCATAGGAAACGTTAGAAAACGAAATACCAATACAAGGCAATTTCATCAGTAGACGGATTCATACCACTATATAAATATGTATCAAAACCACGCAGCCGAAATCCGAAATTTTCATAAAACCGACAGGCGGCGACATTGTTATTTTGCGTTTCCAACATGATACCGGGAAGCTGCCTGGCTTTTGCCCAGTCCACAACTCGCTGCATCAAGGCATGCCCAACGCCGCGCCTCCTGAACCGGACATCCACAATAAAGTCATCAATCCGTGCATAAGTATTCCAGTACTTGATGACATCAGTTTGTCCTGCTAACTGACCATTAACGTATGCAAAATATATAGTCTTATTCGGATTGGAGATACAACTCGGATAATCCTTTTCTTCAAATATATATTGCTTTTCATAGGGCTCAACACTGACAACTGAGTATCGGATAATGCCATTCTCTGCGTGCAAAACCAGCTTGGAATCAACTGTGAAAGTACCGTCACACTTGTTTACATCCTGAAGGATATCTTTGTCAATTTCGCGAATGGTGATTTGCATATAAACCTACTTGATAATAGTTGGAATACCTGCGACCATAAAAATGACTGTATTGGCCTCACGCGCCAGTTGCTGGTTTGCCCAGCCAATGGCATCCCGATAGACGCGCCCCATTTGATAAGGCGGAACTAGTCCCAGCCCGACCTCGTTCGAGACGATGAGCCAATCCTGTTCATAGATGCGAAGCGTACTGATCAATTCGTTGACTTCCTTTTGCACCACTGCCATGAATGGTGCTTCATCGGCAAGGTCATCATTTACGAACTGCATGAGAAGATTACTGATGAGCAAAGTGATGCAATCCAAAATCACTACTTTTGATTTTATTCGTTGCACACAAGCTGCAATATCAAATGGAACCTCAAGCGTTTCCCAGTTCGCCGGGCGTGCCATGCGATGCTTTTGAATACGAGCTGACATTTCGTCATCCAACGCCTGCGCAGTGGCAATAAGGGTCACAGATTTGCCAGTTGCCTCAGCTAAACTTTGTGCATAAGATGATTTTCCGCTGCGCGCGCCGCCGAGGATCAACATTAATCTGCCCATATCATTCGCTCAATCTCACTAATATCAACTGCCACCTCTACTTGATCCGAAAGATAAGCCAAAGACTTTTCAAGCGGATCGATTGCTTGAGAAGCAAGTGATTGACTTTTAGAAATCCAACCTAGGCTGGTCAACCATGCATGGCGGAATGCGGTATTACCAAACAAGCCATGCAAATAACAGCCCCAAACCTGCCCATCTGCAGTTATTGAACCATCAGAAAATTCGCAAGTCATCGCATTACGCGTGTTGATCTTGAGCCATGTTGAATCGCTGTTTGTGCGCCCCATATGGATCTCGTAGCCTTGCAGATCATACTCAGATAAATTTGCCAGCCACGCATTTCGCCCTATCACCTGTGCCTGAACCTGATAGGTGGCTTTCTCTGGAATGAAGAACGTCTCGCTTGGCAGAAGGCCCAAACCTTCGACATTATCATTTGAAGATTCGATGTGTTCAAGATCATGAATCCTTTGGCCGAGCATCTGATAACCACCACAGATACCAACCACCGACCCACCTCTCTGAACATGCTCTCGAATGACTTTGTCAAAGCCGCGTTCCCGCAGCCAGGATAGGTCAGCCATCGTACTCTTGGTCCCCGGCAAGATGATGGCCTTTGGCTGTCCAATATCAGAGGCTTGTGTAGCATATCGCACCTGCACTCCAGGGTCATTGCGAAAGGGGTCAAAATCATCAAAGTTTGAAATCACTGGCAGGTGGATGACCACGATGTCAATAGATGTTGAATCGGCACGTGGATCAAATCCCTGTTGATCGAGTGCAACCGCGTCCTCCTCAGGCAAGTTTAGATCCTTTAGATAAGGGACCACGCCCAGCACCGGAAGCTCTGACTTTTCCTCCAGGACGCGAATACCCTCCTCAAAAAGGCGAATATCGCCGCGAAATTTGTTGACTAAGAATCCACGTACGAGTTGACGTTCATCAGGTTCCAGCAGCCATAGCGTTCCAAGAAGCTGAGCAAAGATTCCACCGCGGTCAATATCACCCACAAGCAATACCGGGGCATTGGCGTAGCGCGCAATCGCCATGTTGACAATATCCCCTTCTTTTAGATTCAATTCCGCAGGACTCCCTGCACCTTCGATGATCACCAAATCGTTTTGCGCGCGTAAACGGTCGAGTGCCGCCGTAGCATGATCCCACAGAATTTGCTTATAGGTGTAATAATCGTATACGCTTAGAGACTTGAACGGTCGTCCATCCAAGACGATTTGACTGCGCGTATCGGCTTCAGGTTTGATCAAAATTGGATTTAGATCAGAAGAGAGTGGCGTCCCTGCCGCATGAGCCTGCAAGGCTTGTGCGCGGCCAATTTCAGAACCGTCTGGGCAGACCGCGGCATTATTGGACATATTCTGTGCCTTGAACGGGGCAACCTTCAGGCCGCGACGAGCAAAGATGCGGCACAAGGCCGTGACCAACAGGCTTTTCCCGACGGAAGAACTAGCTCCCTGTATCATCAATGTTCTTGCTGTCATGACGATAATCTCTCAATTACTTCCAACGAAGAAATAAAATCCTCTTCCGAAAAAATCTCCAGAGTCAACACACCTTCATAATTCGCATGAATAAGTTCCTTCCATACCTCCCTCACTTTTTCCTGCGGCATGAATACCAGCGAGCGATGGTCGCGTTCCAAGATGCCATGAATATGGATGACGCGCGTACGCGGCAATGCTGCCTGCAAATAAGGAATGGCATCATGACCATCCAGCCATAAGTGACCGATATCCACACAACGGTTGACGGGGATCCGATCCAGCACCGGTTGAATGAAATCGAGCGGATACGTTTCAAGGTTTTCCACTGCCAGCTTCTCTGCGCTGCCTGCCCATTCGGAAACCAACTCCAAGGCGCGCACCGATTGATCCTGCCAACGCCTGATCGATCTCGCATCTGTCGAAGTGCGGACCGATCTTCCATCTAAGTGCAATACGTATGCCCAGGGATCCAGTCCACGCGTGCAATCAATCACACGTTTTGCTTTGACCAAGGATTGATCTTGTTCAGAGCCATCCTCACCTAACCTAAGATCGAGCGGCAAATGGACAGTATAGGTCAGGTCATGCTGTTGGGCAATGAGTAATAGTTCGTCGATCACTTCTGTGGAGGGCAGATTATTCGGTCCATCATCTACTTCAAAGAGAATCAACTCAATATCCCGAACTTTGCCAGCCAGATAATGCGCGTTGGGCAAAATGTCAGCGGGGATAATGTAAGAGGTTGTGCCGAGACGAAAAGGATAAGCTTGCATTAGGCTCCAATAAGAAAAGTAAGTAACGTAACTGTTTCGACGATTTCAACAATCATCCCAAACACATCCCCGGTCACGCCGCCGATGCGGAGCTTCACCAGCCACAGGATCGAAGCTGCTGTACCTACTCCGATCAGCGTAGCCAAAATTCCACGCAGGTTGAGCATGATCATAAGAGCCAAAGGAATTATCGCGCCCCAAATAATGAATGAACGCCGAAAACCCAATGCAAAGTCTGCGCCCATGCCGCAGGGGCGCGCAAGCGGCATCAGCCCGGCTGGCAGGATGCACCAACGCGCCAGGCTGGCTGCAAGCAGGATGCCAAGATTTGAAACAGGAGTGAGAGATGCGAACGAAGTGAGTGCCGCGGCTTTGAGAAATAAAACCAGGATTAAACCAATCATGCCAAAGGCACCCACATGTGGATCTTTCATGATCTCCAATCTGCGCTCTGAGGGCACACTGGCGAACAAGCCATCGCAACAATCCGCGAGTCCATCGAGGTGTAATCCGCCTGTCAAGGCGACCCCAACAATCAGCGTTGTAATTCCTGCTATTAACGGAGGAAATACAAAGGTCGCACCTTTCCATGCTAGCCACGTCAACGCACCGATGATCAATCCCACGAATGGATACCATACGGAGGCGCGGCCGCTATCGCCCGCCGACCAATCCGCGGGGAGTCGGAATGGAAGCGTGGTCATCAATCCAAAAGCAATTCGCAAGGTTCGCATGTAAAAAACTCTAAACACTAAGGACTCAAAGGTCTATAAGATTGCAAAACCAGGAACTCCTTTGGATTTCCCTTAGTGTACTCACCTGCACTCGATTTGCTTAGCAAATCGTGCGGTGCAAGTGTCGTGTCCTTTGTGTTACAGAGTATCGCATGATTTACTAAACCGAACTTGTGATATTCACTCGTAATCTGCACCAAAAAGTTTAGTCATTTATGAGACAAGCGATAAACAGTCATTCCTTATCACTCACGCCTGCTTCGTCAAACGTTGCCATCTCACATAAAATTCGCGCTGAGGCTTCAATAAGATGAAATGCCAGTACTGCACCGGTGCCTTCGCCGAGCCGCAGATTCAGGTCGAGCAGCGGATTCAAACCGAGCCATTCGAGCATCAGCTTGTGCCCGCGTTCCTGCGAGGCGTGTGCCGCGATCATATAGTCACGCGCCGCGGGTGCAAGAGACATTGCGAGCATCGCCGCCGCCGTAGAAATGAAGCCATCCACCACGACAGGTTTGCGGCTGGCGGCCGAGGCCAGAATCACACCCACCAGTCCGCCAATTTCAAAGCCGCCCACCTTTGTCAGTACGTCCAGTGCATCGTTTCTGTCGGGTTGATTGATCTCCAATGAGCGTGCAATCACATCGATCTTTCTTCTTAATCCGTCATCGTCCACACCTGTACCACGACCCGCGATCTCCTCAGGGTTCCGATTCATCAACGCACAGGCGATTGCTGCCGAAGCTGTCGTATTCCCAATCCCCATATCGCCCGTTGCCAAGATGTCCACTCCGCGCTCGATTTCGGCCTCTGCGATTTCGATTCCACGTTGGATGGATTCCCGGGCTTGTTCAGGCGTCATGGCGGGACCCTTTGCCAGATTCGCGGTTCCGAATCCCATCTTATGGCTGATAAGCTTCGCACCCGGGTCATCAATATCCGCGGCGACCCCCATATCCACAACGATGATACGCGCGCCAGCCTGTCGCGCTAGTACATTGATCGCCGCGCCACCGCCTAGAAAGTTCAATACCATCTGTGGCGTGACTTCTGCAGGATACGCGCTGACTCCTTCGAGCACAACGCCATGATCTGCCGCCATCACAATGACAGCTCTTCGTTCCATGGAGGGAAATGGATTCGCTATCATTCCCGCAAGTTGAATCGAAAGTTCCTCCAGTCGTCCCAAGCTCCCGCGCGGCTTGGTCAAAGTATTCTGACGCGCACGCGCTGTCTGCATAGCTGATTCATCGAGTGGTTTGATTTCTTTGATGATTTCTTCGAGTTGCATGATTAGAACTCAATCCCAGGCTGCGCCTGAATCCCCTGTGTGGTGAATGGATGTTTGATTTCGCGCATCTCGGTGACAAGATCCGCGTAATCGATCAAGGCCTGTGGTGCATCGCGGCCGGTAATAATAAGATGCAAATCTTCAGGCTTGTTAGCTTTAAGCCAATCGATCACTTGGGTTGTATCCAGCCAGCCAAAGTGCATGGCATAAGTAAATTCATCTAAAATGATCACATCATAATTACGACTAGTGATTTTTTCTTTGGCGATCTCCCACCCATAGAGAGCACGCGCAATGGTTTCGTCCATATCTCTCGAAG
>DASWEH010000112.1:0-3665 GCA_036394895.1 Anaerolineales bacterium | reverse complement strand
AGCGTTTCGATGGTCATGGATTTGCAGGTCACCACAGCCATTTGGCGTGATTCTAAAAAGATCACCTTGCGCGTGTGCTCCAGGATGGCGGGTGTATCGCTGGCAATGAAGTTTTCGCCCTCTCCGATTCCAAGCACAACGCCGCCTGCATTGCCGATGCGCGCGGTGACGATCTTATCCGGTTCGTCGGCAGACATCAGCACCACAACGTTCGCCCCTTGAATTTGATTGAAGGTCTTGCGCGCGGCTTCCACCAAGCCAATGCCTGTCGCAAGATAATGTTCCACAAGATGAACGATCGTTTCCGTATCCGTCTCCGATTGAAACTCAACGCCTTCGGCGATCAATTCATCTTTGAGTTCAAGGAAGTTTTCGACGATGCCGTTCTGCACCACGACTACCCGTTTTGTTTTTCCGAAATGCGGATGCGCGTTGCGCGCGTTCGGTGCGCCATGGGTTGCCCAGCGCGTATGACCGATCCCCGGCGCGCCATGGATCGGTGATTTGCTCACCAGATCCGTTAATTGACATAACTTGCCCGCGTCTTTGCGGACCTCGAGCTGGTCGCCGTTTAAGATCGCGAGTCCAGCCGAGTCGTAGCCGCGGTATTCCAGCCTTTTCAGGCCGTTGAGAATAATCGGTGTCGCGTCACGCGGCCCGATATATCCGACGATTCCACACATAGGGATCCTCCGAAATTTGATATTATGTCGTTGCGAGGCGACACTTGCACCGTGCGCCAGTGCGGTGTGCACTTCTGCCGAAGCAATCTCCAACGGTACGAGGAGATTGCTTCGCCCAATAGGCTCGCAATGACATGTAATTGCCACTCTTTGCTTCTTTGACCGCAGGATTGCTCGCGCGGTGTTGTTGCAAAGTTTTATTTCGGAGGGAAAGATGAACGGGTGATGGCACACCCGAAGGGCTTCCGCTGATCTGTCGATTTTCCTACCTCACCCCGGCCCTCTCCTAAAGGAGAGGGGGTAGTTAGCTCCATTTTTGTGATGGAGAACCCTTATCCTCGTCACCCCGCGAATCGCGGGGCCATGCGCTGTCCTTCCCGGAAAAATGTTTCGGTTCACCTCCTTGGACTGAATTTACACAAAAGGAGTATACCTGATTAAACGGCAGGCAGGTCTCCTATTAGTCCAGACGGATTCATTCCATCTAGGTTACTCTGAAAGCTGGATTTCAGGCATGCTCAATGACTGAAAATTTTGATCCTTGTTGTAAACGATCACCACGTTGCTGTTTCCATCGGCTTCGATCGTATAGCCAATGATTTGACTGTGAAACCCGCGCGGCGACTCCATCCCTTTAATGAGAATAGGTGAGGAAGGTGCAAGGATGGTCCCTTTGATCACAGATCCTGCGCCACCGTTAAGGACCACTTTGCTATGATTGTCCATCGGCAGGTAGATCAAAAGCCCGGCATTGACGCCCGCGTTGGGCGCATCCAGCACGATATCTGCAGTATGGCTGAAGCGGACTTCGCCATCCTGCACTTTGAAGATCACATTGTGTCCTTCAAGATTGCCTGTAATATGCATACCATCATCAAGACAGTAGACACCTCCGTCAAGGTGTGTGACTCCCGGTGGCGGAAAGTCGTCGCCCCATGAGCCCGAACTCATCGATGTTGGATCTACTAAACTGACCTCCGCCTCCTTACTACAGCCGACTTTGGGCATGAAGAAGGGAGGCGGGTAACTGACCGCCGCTGCTCCCACGGTGACAGCGGGAGTGAGCAACCTTGTCTTTTGAATGGAAGCATTTCCTACGACATCAATGGAATAGCCGTCTTCGAGACGAAGACTTCCGCTGCCTTGCTCTACCAGGGCGCAGGTTTGATTGTTCGAGTTGACAAAGATGCCACCACCAGTAATATCAAGCGTGGCCTCCCCATGCACCCAGAAGGAAAGATTGTTGATGCAGTTGCTGGCGGGTGCCAAGCTGACCACCGCCCGGCCATTGAGCAGTTCCTTGATCTCTGCCTGCTTGGTGCGGGCCGTGGCTTCGACAGTATTTGTGATTTGCTGCCTGCCGATCACACGCGCAAAATATGTGTCAAGATTGGATGTGATAATGATCTGGATGTATTCCACATCCTTGGAGTGCGGGCCATCTTTCGGTGGGCTGTAGAGTTCAACGATATTCGTCGTACCATCATTGTTGTATCCATTCTCCGCGGCAGCGCTTAGGGCCGCCGAAACCATATCTTGATCTCCTTTGATGCGAGCGTATGCGCTGGCAAGCGCCGCAGAATCGGCTGCATTTTGTGCATTTCTGCGATCGAGAAAACCGCGCCCGCCATCCACGACCAAAGCCACCATGGCAATAATTCCTACGAGGGCGAGAGCGATGACGATCAATGCCTGTCCACGTTCAATATGATTATTTTTCATGGTTCTCTTTTCTTTACACCAGTACTTGTCCTTTAATTGTACCTATAAAACAATTTAGGGAGTGCCTATCTATTTTACAGTAGACACTCCCTAAAGTAACGTAATTGGTTCGGCTATTGCGAAAGTGATGCACCGGGTTGGTACAGCGTCATCCCGTTATCAGCCTGATTGAAGTTAATGTCCAATGTCCCATTGCCTTCTATGGCAACGGAGTAGCCAATAATTTGGGTGTTCAGCCCTACGGTTCCACTTCCACCGTTCAACTTAATGTGAGAGTGTGGAGCCAGGATAGTTCCTATGAAATTGGAGCCATCCGCTCCAGTAATCGTGATCGTTGCCTGGTTAGTAGGCGGTACATATATCAAGTAGTTAAGCAATTCTTCAGGAAAATCGGCATATAAACTATTGATGGCATGAAGGTAAATTTCAGACGAGCCGTTGAAGGTGACATCACCACCGGGTACAAAAAATAATACACCTTCACTGTCGCTGTCGTGAATGTCTTTTCCATTCACATCTACATTGCCATTCCAATTTGTAGTGATAACCCATTGGCTTGGGATATCTATGCCATGCTCAAAGCAATAAATGCCTTTCTGCAATTTCAGTGTGCCAGCAGGAGAACCGTTAGGTAAGGCGTCATGAGGGAAGGAACCGCTATATGTACCTGGCGAGGCTTCATAATTCCCGGTTGAAATCTTATCGATCTTCCCAACTTGGTCCCCACAATCCGGATTGGGCAAAGTATACATACTAGTATCTTTCTGCGTACAATCGTCATCTGGAGGAGGAACTGTTCCTCCATAAGTGTAATCCGCCGTCGCCCCGTTCACAACGCAAACGCCAGTATCAGTTTCTACATGGGAGCTACCGCTTTGGTCATAGGCATTTTCACAATATGCATTCACAAAAATTCCTGAATTGATAATGGTTGTACCGGAATTACCAGTAACAGTAAAAGGATCATGGGGCCAGCCCACATCCCCTTTGCACTTTGGCATCGTGGAAACAAGCGCTTGACCATCGAACCAGGTGGTAACTTCTGGAACAGAAGCTCGAGCAACAGCTTCTACACGGTTGGTGAATATCTGCCACCCAACTATACGTGCAAAAAACAATTTGACATCTGACCTGATCTTGACTTGAATATATTGGTCATTGCCTTGATAAGGTCCACTGATGGGTGGGTTGTAGAACCAGACATCGTTCGTAATGCCATTATCATCATAACCGTTGCTTTTCGCACGTTCCAATGCTGCT
>DASWEH010000111.1:0-12189 GCA_036394895.1 Anaerolineales bacterium | reverse complement strand
GAGGGTCATTGGGCGTGACTTTCTATATAACGGCGTTGTTGTCCTATTGATTGCCACAGTCTATCTGCTGGTGGTTTGGAGCTCTGTTGTGGTTTACAGAGTACCGGTTGTGGCGGTTGCCATTGTAGCGATCCTGGCAATCCTGACGCATTCTCTCGTGGACATCGGCCGCCGCTTTTTCGATTTTGTATTCTATAGCCGCGAAACCCGCGAACTGCGCGCAGGACTGCGCCGTCTGGCTCAACAGACATACCAAGCCGAGGCGCTCGGGGAAAACCTTTCCACTGCACTCGAGACGTTATGTAGATTCGTGCGCGCGACTTATGGGCTGATCATCCTATTCAAGGATGACCAACTCCAACTTGCAGCATCCTATCGCTGGAGATACACCATACCGGATCTGAATCCCAATGCTTTGAGGTCAGATGATATCGTGCGATTATCTGCACGTAAATTCATGCCGCCACTAGAAGAAGCCGCACTTTTGGTTCCTTTGTATGCTGGGGATATACAACAAGGCGTCTTAATTCTTGGTCGCCCTGAAAATGCTCTTTCGTATGCAAACTCCGATATAGAGCGTCTGCTTGATGCAAGTGATCGGATCGCAGACCTGATTCGTGATGCCCGCCGAGAGAGCGAACATCTGGCTCATTTGACACAGATCGCTCAAACAACCTTACCGAAACTTAACGTGGACAGTGAAGTCTCTGCCAGAGCCGTGGAAGAGGCGTTACGCAATTTATATGATTACACATATCTTTCCGACAGCCCTCTCTCGAAGTTAAAGCAAGT
The DNA here is from genome assembly GCA_036394895.1 of Anaerolineales bacterium. GTDB lineage: Bacteria > Chloroflexota > Anaerolineae > Anaerolineales > Villigracilaceae > Defluviilinea. The sequence goes on along the minus strand of DASWEH010000111.1, from coordinate 11,397 downwards.
GCAGAGACTTAGTGACAATCCCAATAGTACTCATCTTGACCGCGGAAAGCTTGTTTATCAGGCCATTCTGGATGGTTTGGAAAAACTGCGCCCACCCGGCGAGTTGCCACGTGAACCGGTGCCACGTCAATGGTATCCATATCTTATTCTTTACAGCGCGTACCTGGAAAACAAGCCTAACAATGAGATTATGACGCGCTTATACATCTCAGAAGGGACCTTCAACCGCACCCGTCGGGCCGCCATCCGCTCGCTGGCACGGACCTTGTCAGAGATGGAGTTAGCCGTTCAGTAACCTTCTTCACAAACCCGAAACACTCTTTCTTGCCACCTCTCTCGCGAAGCATCCCCGCGGAAAGGTGGCAAGTGCTTTTAAACAACAGCCCACCGTGTCAGACAGGCAAAAACAAACCGGAATTTGAATGATTGGCTTTCGTTCCGGGCAAAGCGGCGGTTTTTGGCAGTTTTTTCTCTGGTTTTGGCAGTCTGAAAATGCGATAGTGAGAACAAGCAAAGGAGACAAATATGTTTATCCCTGGAGGAAATTCTTCGAACGATGTCGAACAGCTATGGAAACTTTCACGGCAAATTCCTGTCAAACGAGAGGGAGCACAATCAAAGGACACTCTGATGAATGCTTATCCTGCCAGGAGGACTATTCATCCAATGGAAGATCAAAAGGTATTAGTTTGAATCCAAGAAGTGCATTTTGTTGCATTGTTCAGCAAAGGAGATCACTATGTTGCATACACCGCCATCTTACAAAACTTATTTCATCGATCTGCCTCTGGCTCGCTTGCATGTTTTGGAGACAGGTAAGGGCACGCCGCTCATCATGGTTCCTGCCACGATCTCGGAGTTGCAAAATTGGCTTCCTCTAGCACAGTTCATGGGACAGTGGTTTCACGTCTATTTCTTCGAATTACCGGGGCACGGACAATCTGAAGCGTTTCATGGGCGATTTTCCAGTCAAAGGGTTGCGGAACTTGTCGAGCAACTGGCAGACAAGCTGGGCTTTGAGCGTTTCAGCCTTATGGGCTTTTCCTTCGGTGGGATATTGGCAATGCAGACATTCAAGCGCTTATCAAGGCGCATTGATCGAGTGGTGTTTATTGCGCCTTGCCTCGACCACCGTGCCTTGCCATTTTCTTCATTCCGAGTGTCCATACTATACAAATTCAATCACTTCCTGAGTTACCCAAAAGTTCAAAAAGGTTTTTATAACCTTATCCATAATGAGTACACAGTAACTGTAGTTGTGAAATTATTGCAAAAGATAGGAAGCTTGGAAGACACCATGCCTCTGGAGAAAAAATTACTCCATACGCCTGCGAGCACGATCTCGGTCTTAAATGCCCAGGTCGAGGAGATCCTGACAACAGAATTTGAAGTGACACCCACCAAGCATCAAACACCCTGCTACTTCGCCATGTCTGTTTACGATCCTCTGCTTCGTTTCGATACGACTTTAAGCATTGTGTACAACCACTTTGAGAATGTGAGTACTGTTCCGCTGCTCTATCCATTTCACCAACCACCAGGAGCATTCTCGTATGAAGAGCTAAACAAAAATTTTTATAAGACTGTCGATTCGTTCATGGGCATAAATGCCTGATCAAGGAGACGGAAATGAAAAAATTTATCGGAATCTTTCTGCTCATCGCCATCCTCACTACGCTTTATAAATTCCACGAAAGCATCCTTAATACGCTTTCTTGGTTCGGCAGTCGTGACGCGATCACTACATCCATGGAACATGCGGGCCTGTGGGGGCCCATTGTTTTATTCATCCTTTTTGTCCTGCAAGTCTTCCTCGCTTTTATTCCTGGACAAGCCCTGATGATAGCCTGTGGTTACTTGTATGGTTTCTGGGGCGGATTCCTGATTTCATGGCTGAGTCTGGTTGTCGGCGGAGAGATTGCTTATGTTCTTGCACGCAATTATGGACGCCCATTCGCAGAGAAATGGATATCGCCAACTGTATTGGAACGCTGGAACAAAGCTGCGGCGGGTCAGGGAGTTGCTTTCTTTGCCATTTCTTTAGTGATGCCTCTGGTTCCCAACGATGCCATGTGCTACGTGGCGGGCTTGGGCACGATTTCACGCATCCGTTTTTCAGTTGCTAATTTACTGGGCCGTGGCCTGGCTTGCATTATTACCAGTGCGGCAGGCGCATTTGGCGGGAATCTTTCCTGGCAGGGGTGGGTGATTTTGGTTGCGATATTTGTGATCATTGGCATCGCATGGCAGATTGCCAAAAGTAGCAAGTACAATCTTCTTATTGCTTAGGAGGATCAAAATGTATCAACCATCTTTCACAAGCTTAATCGTGACGTATAACAGCGCCGATGAAGTGTTGAATCTGCTGGCTGACCTGCATCTACATGTGCCTACCGACCAGATTATTGTCATCGACAATGCTTCGAGAGACGAAACAGTGAAAGTAGTGCAGAAACACTTCCCCGATGTACAACTCATTCGGAACCCTACGAATGTAGGATATGCCAAAGCAGTGAATCAAGGTTTTGCTTTATGTGATACCGAGCATGTACTGCTCCTGAACCCAGATATTCGAATCACCTCACCTCAACCTTTCTCTGAAATGGAAGAGTGTCTGAAACATTTTCGACAGATCGCCGCAGCCGCACCCCTACAATTCAAGAATGATCAGAAAAGGCACTCTCTTACCTTCACCTGGTCATATGTGACGCTGCACGCATTCAAGGTTTACTTATCGTTCTTACTGCACCACAAACCAGGTTTTACCAAGCCAATCCGGGTCACTTTTTTGAATGCAGGATGTTTGTTCATCCGCAAATCTGCTTTTGAGCAGGTTGGAAAACTCAACGAGAAGTATTTCATGTACGGCGAGGAACCCGACCTGTTCCTGAAATTCAGAAGATATGGGTTTGAATGTTATCTGCTCCCCAACAGTGCTGTTACACATTATCGAGAACGCAGTTTAATGACAGTACCAGCTTTACCACGCCTGCAGATTAAATTCCGCGCAATATGGAATGTCATGGATGCGTTTATAAATGGATGGGCGAGCATTATGCTCGATAAATTTGCTGTCATCAAATCCCAATCCGTGGGAGAGAAAGTATAGATACCTGGTAGGAAACGACCTTTTAGGAAATCCGGGCTAATGGATGGATAGTTTTAGCTGAGGATCTCATAAGGAACACCGTGCACTTCCCATTCCTTGCCATTTGTATCCCCAGTCACTTTGACAGGTAGTAGCTTTGCAGGTACGCCTGAGTTTGGGATCCAGATTCGGTTTTTGATGGGAAGAATGAACAACCCGTTATCATCTCCCACCGGTGTGAAGGTTTCATTTGGCTCTTGCCTAAAAACAGACAAGTCCAAGGACGTGCAAAGGTCATTCGCAAATCCGATCACATTTTCAGATGGCAGTCCTATTTCGCTTATATTTAGGATTTGCCCGCCATCAAAATCTCTGTCTACTGCGTTCTTCAAATGATGACGGGCAATGAATTCAAGAACATTTCCCGCCGCATCTTTGAAATAGACCGAGTGGGAATTCCAATTTTTCGATTCAAACTCGTCTTGTCCGCTTTCATCGCGCAGCAGAGGGATTCGCTCAGACATCCATGTTTTTGCGGCATGAAATTGATTTTCGGGAATATTGAAGGCAAAATGGTAGGCGCCACCAAAATCCGCGGGAGCTTGGGTAAATACCAATTCTGTCTGCCCGGCTTTCACTTCCAGATTTGAAGAAGCGAATCTTACAGGTAATTCAAGGATATTCTCATAAAAATCGTTTTGTACTTGTAAATCTGCTGTCAGCAGTTCTATTTTTGTAATATTCATAAAAACTACTCACCGACTTCCACTATTCCTCCCTCATCCATCTCTTCACCGCGGCACGCGGATGCTCATAACGAGACATTCTGTCCAGTAATGTATTCGGATCGGCATCACAAAACAACACATCCCGATGCTCCTGGAAAATAAAGCCTTCTTGCACGGCATGGTCGATCGCAGCCAGCAAAGGAGCGTAATAGTTCCTCACATTGAATAAACCGACAGGCTTTTCATGCGCGCCGGTCTGTGCCCAGGTGACCGTCTCAAATAGCTCGTCGAAGGTCCCAAACCCGCCTGGCATGGCGATGTAACCGTCCGCAAGTTCATGCATGCGTGCTTTTCGGGCGTGCATACCCTCCACTACGTCCATTTGTGTTAGACTCGTATGGGCGAGTGCAATCGTATTCATGGATGGGATGATCACCCCAACCACGTCACCACCTGCCTCGAGGACCGCATCTGCAACCACCCCCATCAGTCCTGTCTTTCCGCCGCCATAAATCAAATGGATGCCTCTTTCAGCCAAAGTCTGCCCCATCAAACGCGCGCCAGCAAGGTAGTCCGCGTGGACCGTATCGGATGATCCACAGAAAACACAAATTGATTTCATAAGGTTTGTCCTTTGCGAGGGGAGTTAAGCCTTGCGAAGGTTTCGTCAATAGGAGTGCTAACGAGGCCAGTCAACCTTCGCAAGGCTAATTTCCAAGTCGATTTCATAACATCCATCTTCGGAGGGTCGTTATTTTTTATAGTAATAAGTTTATAGTGAGTTTTACCACACACAAAAGGGGCGTCGGTGTAGATCTCTCTCAAATGAGAGTTTTCTCTTCAGTGAAACTTTTGCAATATTGTAACCGTCTTGTAAACAAATTCTAATCTTTTTCCTACGTGGACTTTCCCCCTTTTTGGTAGAATCATCCCATAGATTTAGGAGAAAACTACTATGGCAGGTATGGAGCGCTTTACACAACGGGCGAGACGTGTCCTCAGCCTTGCACATCAAGAGGCCGAGCAATCTCGTAACAATAATATCGGTACGGAACACCTTCTCCTTGGTTTAATGGATGAAGAAGGCGGTGTGGCAGGCAGGGTCCTGCGCGAACTCGGTATGACGTCTGATCGGGTACGCGAAGTGATACGCCGCGTCACAACCAGCTCATCAAGTTTTGATCCCAATCGCGTTGAACTCGCATCTGAAACACAACAAGTGCTTGAGCATGCAGTGGATGAAGCGCGCCGGCTTGGTCATCATTACATTGGTACGGAACACATCCTGCTGGGGCTTGTGCGCGTGGATAGCACCGCAATGGAAGTCCTTCGCAGGCTGGGCGTCACTGCGGAGCAGATTCGACGGCAAACTCGTCGCGTGTTGAACGAGTCCGCCTCCTCCCCAACCCCCGCCGGTGGAAGTGCGGCGCGTGGTTCGGCAGCCAGTGGGGCAAAGACCCCGCTGGTCGATCAGCTTGCTTCCGATCTAACGACCAAAGCGGAAGAGAAAAAGCTTGACCCCGTGATCGGGCGTCAAATGGAAATCGAGCGCGTAATTCAGATCCTTGCGCGCCGAACGAAAAACAATCCGGCGTTGATCGGTGAACCTGGCGTTGGCAAGACCGCCATCGTGGAAGGGCTTGCCCAACGTATCGTGGATGGGGATGTTCCTGCGCCATTGATGAACAAACGTCTGTTGCAACTGGATGTGGGTTCCCTGGTCGCAGGCACCATGTATCGCGGTCAGTTTGAAGAAAGACTCAAACGTGTTATTGATGAGTTGAAACAATCTGGCGCAATTTTGTTTATTGATGAAGTCCATATGCTGGTCGGCGCAGGCGCGGCTGGCTCCTCGGTGGACGCAGCCAATATCCTCAAGCCCGCGTTGTCACGTGGTGAGTTACAGGTCATTGGCGCGACTACCATGGACGAGTATCGCAAGCACATTGAATCAGATGCCGCGCTTGAGCGGCGCTTCCAGCCCATTCAGGTGGAGGAACCCTCTGAAGAAGAAACGATTGAAATTCTCAAGGGAATCCGCGCTGCCTACGAAGAGCATCATCATCTTGTCATTTCGGATGAGGCACTCGAGGCCGCAGCCCACTTATCGTCCCGCTATGTGACCGAACGATTCCTACCCGACAAAGCCATCGATTTGATCGATGAGTCTTCCTCACGTGTACGCATGTACAAAAGTGAAGCCGCTAAAGAATCGAAGGATTTATTCGGCAAGCTCAGGCAGGCGCGTCAGAACCGCTCTCTTGCCCAGGAAGAAGGCAACAGCGAAGATGTGCGAGAGTGGGAAGAGCGTGAAATTGAACTAAGCGAGCAGATCGAACGCTTGCGCACCGGCTGGGATCGCGCCAACAGTCCCGTCGTTTCGGCAGAAGATATCGCCGAAGTCGTGTCCATGTGGACGGGCGTCCCGCTGATGCAACTGGCAGAGGAAGAGTCGCAGCGGCTGCTCAAAATGGAAGAGGAACTGCGTAGGAGTATTATCGGGCAGGATGACGCCATCGTGGCGATCTCGCGGGCTGTCCGCCGTGCCCGCGCCGGGTTGAAAGACCCAAAGCGCCCAATCGGTTCGTTTATGTTCCTCGGGCCGACAGGTGTCGGCAAAACCGAGTTGACCAAGACGCTTGCCAAGTTTATGTTTGGCAGTGAAGATGCGGCAATCCAGTTGGATATGTCCGAGTTCATGGAACGGCATACCGCTTCTCGCTTGGTCGGTGCGCCTCCAGGCTACATTGGTTATGAAGAGGCCGGCCAATTGACCGAGGCCTTGCGCCGCCGTCCTTATTCGATTGTTGTTTTCGATGAGGTGGAAAAGGCCCATCCCGAAGTCCACAATATGCTTTTGCAGATCATGGAAGAAGGCCATCTCTCGGATGCAAAGGGTCGCAAAGTGGATTTCCGCAACGCGATCATTGTCATGACGTCCAACATCGGTGCGGATATGATCAAGCGTCAGTCGTCATTAGGCTTTGCACTCAAACGCGATGAAATCACAGAAGAGCGCCTTTCTTATGAAGATATGCGCAAGAAATTGAATGACTCACTCAAGCGCGCCTTCAGACCCGAATTTATCAACCGTGTGGATGCAGTAGTCATCTTCCGCTCGCTCAACAAAGAGGATATCCAGAAAATTGTCTCGCTCGAATTGGATAAAGTTGCGGAACGCCTCAAGGAACATAGCCTTATCCTGACAGCTACGCCCGCTGCTCTTGGGGCACTTGCAGAACAGGGCTATGACGCAGAGTTCGGCGCACGTCCACTGCGACGTGTAATCCAGCAAAAGGTGGAGGATCCGCTATCAGATCGAGTTCTGGGTGGCGAATTCCAAGATGGAGATTCCGTGCTGGTGAGCCTGAATTCAGAAGGCGAGATCGTCCTCGAACATGACGGTGAAAAGGAAAAGGAAGAAGCACCGGCAGCGCCAGTTGTGTAATACGATAACCACGTTGTTCCGTAGGGGCAGGTGCTTCGCAAAGACCTGCCCCTACTTTTTTTCGTAATCCTTTCTTAATAAGTTTTTGGTATGTTATGTTGTCTATTGTGTGTAAAAAGATTTACAGAGTACCGCATGAATTTAGCAGTAAAAAAGGAGTAATTGTATGAATACCAATCTTCAAACCGCAACACTGGCTGGGGGATGCTTCTGGTGTTTGGAAGCTGTTTATGATGAGATCAAGGGAGTCCAGGGCGTTGAGTCGGGTTATGCAGGTGGTCAGATGGATAACCCCACCTATCGCGCAGTCTGTAATGGCGATACAGGTCATGCCGAAGTTGTGCAGGTCCACTTTGATCTGAACATCGTTTCCTACCGGGATCTGTTGAACGTGTTCTTCGCCATCCATGACCCCACTACGCTAAATCGTCAGGGCGCGGACACTGGGACACAGTACCGCTCCGCGATCTTTTATCACGATGACGAGCAGAAGAAGGTCGCCGAGGAGTTGATCAAGGATTTGAATGCCCAGAAGATCTGGGATCGGCCCATCGTTACCGAAGTGACAAAACTCGACAAGTTCTACATGGCTGAGGACTATCATCAGGAATATTTCGCAAGAAACCCGTACCAGCCCTATTGTATGGCTGTGGTCTCACCGAAGGTATCGAAGTTCCGTAAGCACTTCATTGAGATGCTGAAGAAGCAGCCCGCGTAACTGACGCAGACCCCAAAAGTCTTAAAGACCTTTGGGGTCTTTTGTAAACTCAAAGGTCACAAGGCGAGTCCTGAATCCCAGACAAAACTGTATCCTGAAACTTTATAGAATTATTTCTTAGTTCGCTAATCATCGCGTTCACCTCGTCAGGCATGAGCAAAACTCCCGCTTCGTGGAAGACCCAGTCAATATCTTCCTGATATTCGCGCACTCCCTCTGCTTTGACCAATCCCCCATCGATAAACCACAAATTGAAATTAATCGACATGGGCGCATCCGGATAGTATGCTCCACCATGCTGAGCAATCAATTTTCCATCCACAAAGTAACGGACAGTTCCTCCGATTACTTGTGTAACTAAAGTATGCCAGCCCGCCAAACTCCCTTGAACGGAGTTGCTGGTATTCTCCGCGTTCCACGGCTCGATCTGTACGGTTTCCCAAGTCGTAACATAAAACGTCAACTCTGCACCACCCCAGCCGCCGTTTGGCAGATATTCATAATCCATCTCACTGTAATCTGGATCGAGAGCTTTTATATACGGTGTAATGGAATAAAACGTTTCTACAACCTGATCGCCATCGATGCCTGAAGCAGGTTCGTCGCTAAATCGCACGTGAGCCGCGTATGTCCCTTCAAGATATTTTCGCTGATGGCAAATCTGTGTTTGATACGTATGCTCACTTGTGCCATCTGTAGAAGATGTCATTCGTAAGAGATGATTTCCAGCTTGGTCTGGATAATCGACAAATGCAACGTTTTCCGGGCGAAATGTCGCACCGGATACGCCAGGCCAGCCTGAGCCACTGCGAATAATCCAGCCATTTGAGGTCATTTCATCAGGGGTAGAGTAAGAGAAATCGTCAAAGAAAACTTGTGAAGATTCTCTACTTGAAGCAGATGTGATTTCCACGATCGGTGTGATTGTGCTCGGTGCACAGTTCCCCAAAATGAAAAGACATAAAACAGACAGAACAATATATTTCATTCTTTTTCGTTCTTTATTTGTCTATTGTTTTCCTGAACAAATCAATGGTTAAGTTTACGCCATCTTTTGTAATTGCATGTCCAACTCCTGGCATAAGCTCATAGTCGATGTCAAAGCCAAATTGCCTCAAATCTCTAACGAACATCTGACTTGTTTGAACCGCAGTCGCGTTATCATTATCTCCAATCACAACCAGCATGGGAATAAGTTCAGGAAACATGTTTGGGTTTAAATAAAGACCCGCAGAGAGGATGGAGAGTCCATTCACATATTGGGGATAATGATACGTAAATCCTTGAATAAAATAGGCTCCAGCTGAAAAGCCGGTAAAAAACATCCTCGATCTGACGCGATATTCTTTTTTCACCTCTCCAATGGCACTCCAAACCGTATTCTCTCCAACATCCTGATAAAACCCACTGGAATTACCCGGTATGCTGGGACACAGCAGAATAAATCCTTCTTTATCTGCATAAGACTGCCATAAATTCCAGCAGTCCAAGCCAGAGCCGCCAGCACCATGGATACCAACAAATAAGGGCCATTCCTGATCAGCGGAATAAGTCTTTGGTACATATAAATAATATTCCACTGGTTCGACATGTTTGTATTGCTGAGGATCTTTTGGCGCGGAATTTTCAACGAGAACCCAGGCGAATATTGCGGCTACTGTAAGCAGGCCAATGCTCACCCATACTAGCCATGGCAACGAGCCAGTTCTCCTTTTAGAAGCCTGAGGCACAGGAATCTTTGTCTCTGTACTGATTTGCTTTGATTGAATGAATTTCAAATCTCTCAATGCTTCTTGAGCCAATTGATTCTCTGGGTTATAACGAAGACATACTTCCCAGACACGGATCTTGTCTGCATCTTTGGACCAAGTCTGTGTATACCAATGCCAAACTGGAATGCTATGTCAATCCTCTTTGAGGATACGTTCCAGTACTTCGCGGGCCTCTTCTATTTTCCCCAACTGAATCAAGCCAATTGCCTGCTCCAAAAGATCATCTGCCATGGCTTCCTCCCAAATTTGAAATTAATGTTTGATGATTATACTTTAACAGCTTTCTGGCAAAAAAACTTTGTTATACTTGCGTCGCTTTTATGAACCTGACACAAACCTTGATCCCAACCTTTTATGTGCGCAACATCCCTATTTATGGGGATGCGATTCTCGCGCCTATGGATGGCTATTCTGATTGGCCCTTCCGGTCGCTTTGCCGTTCGCTAGGTTCCGCCATGAGCTACACCGAGTTCGTAAAAGTGGAGAAGATCCTAAGCCGCTCAAAGGAACCGACAAAAAGACTCTATTATGAAGAGGCAGAAAGACCGCTTACCTTTCAAATTTACGGCGATGACCCGGATCTAATTCTCAAAGCCGCGTTATGCGTACAGGAATTGCGTCCAGATATTATCGACATCAATATGGGTTGTCCTGCCAAAAGTATCGCGGACCGGGGCGCGGGTGTAGGCATGATGCCAACTCCCTTGAAGATCGCGCGTACCTTCAAGAAGCTGACTGCCGCGCTGCAAGTCCCTGTCACTGGGAAGATCCGTTTGGGATGGGATCAAAACAAAAACTATAAACTCATTGCCCGAATTGTCGAAGAAAACGGCGGCTCCCTTATCGCCATTCATGGCCGGACGAAAGAACAACGCTACAGCGGCGAAGCAAATTGGGATGCCATTGCCGAAGTGAAATCGCTGGTCAAGATTCCGGTCATTGGCAGCGGAGACGTAAAAACCGTTGCCGATATTCAACGTATGAAACGTTACACTGGTTGTGAGGCTGTGATGATCGGGCGCGCCGCCATCGCCAATCCCTGGATATTCTCCGGGCTCGATCGGGAACAGGTCTCCTCGGGACAGTTGCAAAAGACCGTGCATGAACATTTGGCAAAGAGTATAAAATTTTATGGCGAAGAAGATGGTCAAAGACTCTTCCGTAAGTATGCTGTGCAGTATTTATTGCTAAGAACTCTTGACCGCGAATCCCGCAAAGAGATCCTAAAAGAAAGACCGTCGGGGGAATTCCTGAATATGTTGAACCAAGTCTATGCAGTCATAGCATAGAAATTTAGAACATAAATTCTGTTATACTTGGCTTATGGCAAAAACACATACTCGTTACGTTTGTCAGGAATGTGGACGCGTTGCCGCCTCTTACATGGGGAAATGTCCGCAGTGCGGATCGTTCAACAGCATGGTGGAGGAAGTCATCCACGATGAGCCAGTTTCCAAGAAAACAGCGGTTCGCGGGCTGACAGGCCGTTCTGCGCCGCGCTCGATAGGAGATGTCTCCTCCGACGCGGAGGACCGCATCAAGCTCCCGATCGAGGAATTTGCGCGTGTCCTTGGCGGTGGGATCGTCCCTGGTTCGATCGTGCTGGTTGGCGGCGACCCGGGCATTGGTAAATCGACGCTCAT
>DASWEH010000110.1:0-5488 GCA_036394895.1 Anaerolineales bacterium | reverse complement strand
TCCCAGCGCGTGTTGGCAAATAACAGCTGAATCTCGATCGCAGGGTTGGATAGTACAGTAGGGTACAGAAGATTAGCCAGGTTCAATTTATCCCGAGAAAACGTATATTTTATTAGTGGGTGTCCAAGTCCATTTTCCACGATTTCCAGAAATTTTGGTTCCATGGACGTGTAATTAACGGTGAAAAAACCTCTCTCTTTGTCGTAGGTCGCCATGATACAGGTCAGATCAATCTTGCTTAACTCTATTCCAAGATTTCGAATAATATCATCGGTATCAAATGCTTTTTCGATGTGAGTAGTGATTTGAGCAAGAGCATAGACCAAGTCGTTGGAGTGGGCAAGCTGATCCAGCCACTTCCGTTCTGCCTGTGCTCTGCGGATCTGCTCCATAGCGGTAGCGATTTGTCCAGCAAGTGTGATCAACAGGCGCTCATCATCCTCCGTGAATGCGTCTCGCTTGGTGCTTTCTGCGTTGATCACGCCCAGGATCTGTTCCTTGAATTTGATCGGTACACAAAGTTCGGAAATCGTTCGTTCATCTACATCGAAGTAATCCTTCACGCGACGGACATTCCCAGTTCGTAGTGCTTTTCCCGTTCTTGCAACCTGACCGGTGACTCCCTTATCAAGAGGCACATCCATCATGTGACGGTCTTCAGCGGTAAAAAAACGATAGGAAGGATGCGCCTTTAAAATCCCAGATGCTTCATCGAGCAGCAAGATGCCGAAGTTATCGGGGAACAAATTTTGTCCGATCACATCGGTCACGCGGTTGATCAATTCGTCTTCGTTATCCACCTCGATTGAAATCAGGGAAATATCATGAAGGGCAGTCAGTTGTTTTACTCGTTTCCGTTCTTCTTCCAGTAAAAGTGATTTTGATAATACCAGCGCAATTTGTTCGGCTGCCACTTGTGCACGGTTGATTTCATTCTCATGGAACGATCGGCTCTTGTTATATCCCAGGAGCAGAGCGCCTAATTTGCGATTGTGTACGATCAGTGGAAGTGCAAGCATGGAACGACTAGGAAAAAACGCCGCAATTTTTGGGTCTATATAAGGGGAGGTATCCAGATCCACGATTGCGATAGGATGTCCAATTTCGAGGGCAGAGGTCGTCGGGGCACGATCCTCTGGTCCAAACTGTATATAAGAATAGATGTCGCTCATCGAGCCATAGGCTACGACTGGAATAGGTATTTTGTTTGTTTCATCCCAGAATGTTATAAAGGAATCGTCGGCTTCAAAAAGTTTTCCCATCTTTTCGGCCAGGATTTTGAGAGTGGAATCCAGACTGTCTGCCTCAAGCGCCATTCCCGTATTTTCGCTTAGCAATTCGAGAAAATCCATGTGAGCCTGGCGATCCAGTTCATACTGTTCCAGTTTAAGGAGAGCACTACTAAGCTCCTGGATCACACTTTTCAGGCCGCCAACGACTAAAGAAACAAACGTTAGTACAAAAAAACCAATAAATTCGTTTGGAGTAAGATACAGCTCATGAAGCGAACCCCCTCCAATTCCTTGCTGGATCATATTATTTAGAATGGACAATGCTGATAAGAATATGCCAGCTTTATAGCCAAAATACCAGCTTGCTCCAATCACAGGTATGAGGGCTAATGCGCCGACGACTACTCCAATAGAACTGCGGAGCATCGCGAACAGCACTGTATACAACACATATGCGATAGCGATAATAATATATTGGGAACTTTTGTTCTGTGGGTAGGCTAGCCTGTTCATTGCATTTTCTCACGGCAACGCTAGATCAATCTCATCCAGAAGCAAACCTAATTTTTATTTATGAAATTATTTTATTCTGTCAGGAATGGTAAAAGAATTGCAAATTTGAGATATTCCTCTCTACCGTATTGATAAAAGTGATGAATAGTTCCCCCCGTCGCGCTTATACCTAGTTTACATCAAAAGAACAAGAAACTTATATCTTCACATGATTTGGATCCATCACATACTGCCACCAGTTGTTAAGGATTCCGTTTTTGTGGCCTGTCACTTTGGGCAAATGCTTGAACCACCATTTGTGATGTTCTCGAATATCGCCATTTCCCCAGTCACGTGCTGTTACGGTACGGACTTCACCTTTAAAGTTTGGGAAGTTTTTCAACCAGTCATCACATTCGCTGGAGACAGACGCTGGATTGTTCCAATCATAATCGCGCTGGCTGTTTGGTGCGAAATGGATATTTCCCAAGGCGGCCTTGCCCGGTGCGGTTTTCTCATAGCGGATGAATCGCCTCCACAAATTTTGGATGGCTGGCAATCCCTCGAATGTTTTTTCCAGAATGGATTCGGCGCGGTGCCCCATATTTTCCAGCATTTCACCGACGCCGCGCTCATACGAGAATCCCATGATGACAAAGCGCCGCCTGGCTGCGTCCGTATTCTTCAGCGGCGGAGCATTGCACCAGAAGGCGCCGGGTCCACCCATGATGGATTCGTAAAAGCCGGCATGCGGGAAGTTGAAGATCCAGACCTCGTCAATCTCGTTTCTGGCAATCAGGGGCAGGATATTGAAACGATTAATAATGGCGTGGTAATCCGCTTCTTGCGGCATATAGGGACGATTGACACCGCGCATCACATTCAGATAGGTTTGGGCATCGTACACGTACCCATCCACCTTTGCCGGGAAACCATCTACGTCAATGCGCTGGACGATTTGATAGCGCGCCAGCCCTCCGCTGGTCTGCAAGATGTCGGTCATGAAGCCTCTTGCGAGATCTTCTACTCGATTCCAATGCATGAACTCTGAGAGTTTTTTGCCTGCCTTCGCGTCAACCACAGGATCGTAAACAATAACGAGCGTCTTGAGCACGGTTACTTGTGGCGGTTCCTCCGAGCTGTCGAGAGCATTAATCGGCTGACTCGGTGGAGGCGATGAAGTTTTTCGTCTGCGAAAAAAGGAGTCAAATAGGGTCATAGCTCTGCTCAAAACGCCGTCCCCGACGTTTGTATTCGACGCCGAGGAAGGCGTCAGGAGCACATAACTCACGGCAGATTGGTTGCGAAGTACACTTGATCACCAATCGCGAGATAAAGCACATAGTTGGGACTCACGGCCATGGCGGTCATTGATCCACGTTTGAAGGGATTGGCTTTCCCGGCGTAGCCGGTCACTTGATTCTGTAGTTCGAACGAACGCGGCGAGAAGCGGAATACGCTCTGGTTTTCAGAATCCAGCACGAGGATGACTGAATTGGGAGGGCTGGTAATCGACATTTGTGTGAAGTGCGCCAGTTGGAAGACGTCCACATCGCGATGCGCAGGATAGTTATCCACGCGGGGCGCTGGATCCTGGCAGCGTGTTGGGGCATCGGAGAGGCGGCTAAATGTGCAGGTGGAAAGATGTCCGTCGGCATGCAGCATATAAATATCATCACCGTTGGCAGCCAAATCGATAGCACTTTCGATATTCGCAGGGATCTCATTACCAAAATAATAATAGGGTGTATCGACGAATGTGCTGTCCTTGCCGATAAAGACCCAGACGGAGCGCGATTGTGCATCGAGAACATACAGGTTACCGCTATCCAGCGCCATCGAAACAATACGTCCCCAGTTTGTGTTTGGAAGCGCAGGCAGTGGAATCGCTTGTGGGACTTGATTCGGCGCGCAATACAATAAATTACCGCTTGCATCCACGCCCATGACGGTGGCGTTCAAGGCATTGGCTTTCGGCAATGCGATCAAATCTACCAATGTATCCACCTGGTAGCCGCTATACGATCCCGGTTGGCAGTTGAAGGCATTGTCTAGTTGCAGGCTTTTCCCGGTGAACGAAGCATGCAGGATTTTCCCACCTTCGGAATCCAGCATATAAAGGTCGCTTTCGCTGGCAGCCATACGGCTGATCTGAGTCGAGGTACCCAAGCCATTGGGAAAAGCCGGCACAAATTCGAGGCGGAGGACTCCCATCAAAGAATCGAGATTGGATTGCGCCTGGGCACGCAATGATTTTGATTCTTCTGTATCGCGATATATATCTGCGTCATTCAGAAAAGTCAATACCCTTTGCCATTCGTCCCGTTGGCGCGACGGATCACTCTCACTCATGGCTTGTTGTTGGGCAGTCGTTGCCTGCGCAAACAACTCATCATATTGGATGCTCTGACCAAAACGGAAATAGACCAGACTCGCAACCGTCACAACCAGCACCGGGATAAACACTGCGATCAGAACCAACACGTAGGTTGGAATCGTAAACGGTTGATTCGCATCTCCACTCGGCAGCAAACGCGGGGCGAACCTTTGCAAAAACGACCCAACCCGCTCGTTCACGCGCCGTCCAGTCTGGATTCCGCCTACCATTACCTTTGCCACCTGACGCGTCGCGGCAGTGGGTGCAGTGAATCGAAGCCTTCGCCTGCGTGCTCTGCCAGGCTGAGGAGGGGTTTCAACAGGGGGTTCTAAAGAAGGTTCTTCAACGGGGATTTCTTCCTGGACAACATTTTGTTCGGCTGATTTTGCCCGCGGAATCGAAGATGGAAAGCCGCGCACCTCAGACGTTGTCAGTTGGCTCTCTTCTTTTGGAAGAGGCGTGGTATTTTCAGGTTGTGGAGGAATTGCATAGGCAGAAGGTTGTATGATGTGTGCCGCAAAATCTGCAAGTGCATCCAGTTTTTCTTCACTAATGGGGGATTGAGAGTCAGGAACGAGTTCTTCCTCATGAGGTTCGGAAGAAGGCGAAGCTGGCTTTAAGTCTTCCTGCTCTTTGTGATCCTGAGATTCCATATTTTGAGGCGTGGCGGCTGCCTCAATCGTCAAAGGGGAAGATAATACGGGAACAGACTTGCCCTGACTCGGAGCGTTGAGTGGCGAGGCCGCATCGGAGCGTTGATCGATATTTGCATTTTGTGAGAGGACAGATGAAGGAACTGGTTGGCTCGCCAAAGCGCGCGCAGGATTGATGTCCGGCCGTAGGATTGTGATCGTCCCATGCCCGCCTTGTGCCTGGATCAAGACCGCGTTCAAATCGCCTTTTGTGAATGTTAGCTTACGATAACTGGCATCCAACGAAGCCGGCGGACGTTCGTTCAAAAGATCGGCTTCCCAATCCCTTGGGAACATTCCACACAACACCAGCAGATCCTGCGGATGTAGCTCGATTTGTGAAAGATAAGCACTGAGGTTCTGACTCGACCCCAATCCCTTCCCTGAAAGCGCTGGCTCATGGATGTGACGCGATTGCCCTTCGCTCACCCAAACCGCGTGGGTTGGACCACTGAGCAGCAAAGTGCATTGGTTCTCTCGAATGGTAGCCAGGACAAGCAAGCCCAACGCGTACTGTCCGCGACTCGTTGTGGTTAAGTTACGCTCGAGCAATTTGGAATTGATCTGGTCTGCTGCCTTACGCATCGCAGAAGTCAGCGGGCCCGCTGATTGATAGAACAAGCCTGCTGCATCACTGGTCAATTGCTTGAATTCAGCATTTGAGAACGTGGTATTCCCTGAGAGCATGAGATAGG
>DASWEH010000109.1:0-9322 GCA_036394895.1 Anaerolineales bacterium | reverse complement strand
GCGAACCATCCGGAGACCAGCGCGGGTTATATTCGCGGTTACATTCAGGATTACTCGTAATTTGTGTGACCTCACCAGTCGCTATATCTCCGATCCACAAGCCGCAATCCGATGGCACATCGTCGCCGATGGCATCGCTATGCACAAAGGGTGCAAGCGCCCGGATAAAGGCTACCTTCGTCCCATCTGGAGAGTACACCGGTTCATCGTCGCCCGCGCAGGGATCCTCGCAAGCAAAGAGCTGCCGGTATGTCTCAGTTGGCAGATCATACTCATACAGCGGTTCAGTACCACCCGTATTACGACTGGTCATTACGATCTTCTTTCCGTCGGTGGACCAGTCTGGAAGTTGCAAATTCCCGGCGAAGTCCTTGGCGATTTGGTGATCCTGTGTACCCTCCGGGTGAATCAACCATACACCCTCACCGGTACGATTTGTTTGATAGGCAACCCAGGCCTTCTCACCAGCAAATGGGTTTGGAGCTGGTGATTCCGTGGCGATGGGGATCTGCGCCGAAGAGGGTGAAGATGTAGCGGGAAGTGAAGCTTTAGATGTTGGCTCGACAGAAGTCTGTGGGGCACAGGCTGGGACAAACAGTGCCATCAGAATCAAAAGAAAGAACAGACGATTGGTAAACACTTTAGTCTCCTCGATTGGCAGAAAGCAGTTGCCGGTCTGCTGGAGATGCGAATGTCATGCTCACCAGTACACCTACAAGTAGCAGAGCAATGAAAGTGGATACAAGTAACTTTTTCATGGTTCCTCCAAATTTACTTTGACCGGTTGAATTTGCGCACCGAAGGTGCAGGTGTTCTTCCTGCATTTGCGCTCCGGTCTTTTGTACTCCCACCTTAGCATCCAGGTGTGTGCCTAATTCGTCTTTTTGTGCCAAAATTAACCAATATGCTCAAATCAGTCTGATTTTGTATAAAATAGGGTTGGATCAATACGAAAGATTTCACATGACCGTCTCTATCCCTTCCAACACTTTGGAAAAATTCACCACCTTCGGCGATCTGTTGCGCTTTTTGCGGAGACGCATGGGCATCACACAGACCGAACTGGCGATTGTCGTCGGGTACAGCCACACACAGATCAGCCGCCTCGAACAGAATCTGCGCTTACCCGATATTCCCACAATCGAAGCACGCTTCGTTTCAGCTCTCGGTTTGGAACAGGAACCTAAAGCGGTTGTCCGGCTGTTGGATCTGGCTGCCAATGTGCGGCGCGAAGATGCACCCGCGCTGGGATTATGCCCCTACAAAGGATTGAACTATTTCGATGAAGCGGATGCAGATTTATTCGTAGGCCGTGAGGCACTAACAGCTAAACTGGTCGAGCGCGTCTTTTCTTTAACTTTGAGAGGGTCGTTGCACAAGATGCGTTTCCTCGCCGTGGTGGGTGCCTCGGGCAGTGGCAAGTCGTCACTTGTGCGAGCAGGGCTGGTCTCTGCCTTACGCTGGCACAAAGCCTCGACCGATTGGCAAATTCATGTTCTCACACCCACTGCGCATCCGCTGGAAAACCTGGCAGCAACTCTGACCCAAGAAATTAATTCTGCCACGGCCATAGCGACGCTGATGGACGACCTGGCACGCGACTCGCGCAGTCTGCAAATCTTTGCGAAACGCAAAGTGGGATCAGAAAACAACGTGCGCTTATTGCTCGTTGTCGATCAGTTTGAGGAGTTATTCGCGTTGTGCCGCTCGGATGAAGAAAGAACTTCCTTTATCGGCAACTTGCTCATGGCTGCGTCTGAAACCGATGGTCCAGGGCGCGTGAACCGAGTTGCTTTCTCACCTGACGGGAAGATGGTAGCCACCAGTGGTGATGACCGCACAGCCCGCATTTGGGACCCGTTGAGCGGCAAGGAGATCATGGTCTTCAAGGGGCATAGCTATAGCGTAACCGGTGTCGCCTTCTCGCCCGATGGCAAGTACCTAGTCACGGCTAGTGCCGATGGTAGTGTCCGTTTGTGGGAGGTTGCGACTGGCCAGGAAGTGCGCCGCTTCACTGGTCACATCAATCGGGTGCGCGACGTGGCTTTCTCGCCTGATGGTAAATACGTCCTCACTGCTAGCAACGATCTCACCGCGCGGTTGTGGCTAACTGACTACCACGACACAATCCTCGCGGTCTGTGCCCCGCTGACCCGCGACCTGACACCTGATGAGCGGATACAATTTGGTATCCCTGACCAGGCGCCGACCTGCCCGGCACAGTAAATCGCCGTATTCTCGCCTGATACTAAAGTCGTCATCATGGCAAATGCTATGTGCGTTTCATAGTGATGGTATCATCGCTGTATGACTACCGTAACTGCTCAAGCCATCCTAACATCGCCTTCATCAAATAGACAACAGACAAACTCGATTGAACGAACGACAAGGTATGTTTTGGGCGCGGGAATATCATTCACCAACATGTTCTTTATACGAACAAACCCAAACAGTTCATATCATACTCAGGCTTTCTTATTCGAATATTGAGTTGCATCAAACGGCTGCCTAGATTACATGGTGCAAACTGGGCGGTCACATGTTCTAATTCATGCTTGCTAGCCGCAGCGCGTCTGTTTTTTATAAATATCGTATATACCTGTGATACCAAAATGGATAAGGAAAGCGTCCCTCTCCTGAAAACAAAACTTTATGTTCCACCTCAGCGTGCGAATATAGTATTTCGGCCACGACTCATGACCAAATTAGGAGAGGCGCTGCGCCGGCAACACCGTCTGACGCTGATCTCCGCTAGAGCTGGCTCGGGGAAAACAACGCTGGCAAGCGAGTGGTTACACAGACAGGAGCACCCTTCTGCATGGCTCTCGCTCGACCTGCAGGATAATGACCCATGGAGATTTCTCAGTTATCTGGTGGAGGCAATGCGACAACTGAATATACCCATCCGTCAGGCCGAGTTGAGCCAGTTTGAAAAACTTGAACTTCCACCCGCCGATGTCCTGATGACTGAGTTGATCAATGAAATCGCAAGTCATCCCGTTCCTTTCCTGCTTGTACTGGATGATTATCACGTGATCCAAAGCGATTGGATTCATCAGGCGATGGGATTCCTGATCGAACACCAGCCACCCGAGATGCACCTCATTATCACCACGCGCGTCGATCCGCCGTTGCCGCTTGCGCAATTACGCGTTCGTGATCAGCTGACCGAGATCAGAGATAGAGATCTGCTCTTTACAGTGGGAGAGGCGGTTGAGTTTCTCAATGACATGATGGAACTCGATCTATCACCGCAGGCGCTTGCCACCATCGAACGGCGGACAGAGGGCTGGGTTGCTGGGTTACAAATGGCGGCGATCTCGGCGCAGGGCCATAAACAGGGTGGCGATCTGGAGGAGTTCATCGAGGCATTTGGCGGAACGAACCGTTTTATTCTGGATTACTTGATGGAAGAGGTGCTCAATCAACAGTCGCCAACCATTCAGGACTTCTTAATTGAGACTTCTATCCTCGAACAGATGTGTGGAGGGTTATGTGATGCTGTGCGTTTCGGCGAGGCTACCAATTCAGACAGCCAAGCCATGTTGGTTCAACTGGAGCGAACGAATCTATTCGTAATTCCGCTGGATGACGAACGGCAGTGGTATCGCTATCACCACTTGTTCGCCGATCTGCTCCAGAGCATTCTCAGACAGCGTCGATCCAGGCAGCAAATGGATGAACTACATCGCCACGCGAGTCAGTGGTACCAACGCGAGGGACTGCTGGCAGAAGCCATGAGTCATATCCTGGCTGCCCGAGATTTCGAACAGGCTGCATCCATGATTGATGAAAATATCATGAGGCTGGTTGATGTGACGTTCCGTAATAAGGCGCCTCTCCTCCTGGAATGGATCGCGAAACTGCCCGAGGAAATTAAGCGCAGCCGTCCCTGGCTTGATGTTTATCGTGCCAACTTGTTGGCATTGAGCCTTCAATTGGAGGAAGTGGAACCCATTCTGGATGAGTCAGAGAAACGGGTCGATCCGAATTCGCCGCGGGGTTCCCAGACATTGGGACATATAGCGGCTGTCCGTGCTTATACGGCAAATCTACGCGGGGATACAGCCCGCGCCATAAAAATGGCAGATCTTGTCAAAACGTACGCGCCCGAAGAAGAAAACCTGATTGCCCGCGCGACGGCTGCCTACGCTCTGGAAGATACTTACTTCGCCGCGGACGATATGGATAGTGCAGGCCAGGCCTTAACGGAGCTCCTTAAAATCGGCGAAAAAACAGAACAGGTGCTGATCATTGTACCGGCGTTGAGCGATCTGGCAGCGATCCAGAAAGTCCAGGGAAATCTTCACCAGGCAGAAAAGTTCTATGCCAGAGCTTTTCAATGGTTGGTGGAACTGAACGGCTTGGATACGCGCGTGCGTTGCTCATATGAGTTTGGCATGGCGGATCTACTGCGGGAATGGAACCAACTCGATGCCGCTTATGAACACGCCATGATTGGAATGGAGGTTCGCAAGCGGCAAGGTGGATATAACGTCATTGGCGATCTCGCCCTGATGCGAGTCCTTCAAGCGCGCGGTGATACGCAAGGAGCAATGCGCGCCCTCAATGCCGCGGAACGAGCTGTGCAAATCTATCCATTTCAACTGGCATTGATGATCGAGTTCAAGACCGCGCGAGTGCTACAGTCATTAGCTGCGGGGGATGTAGAGATGGCAAGCCGTTGGGCAAAGGAGTGCTACAGCGACTCAGAACCGGAACAAATTATGATGGCACGTCTGCGGTTAGCACAGGGTCGCGCTTCGGAGGCCCAACATCTACTATTCAAACAGCGTTCTCTCGTAGAGACCGGTGGTCGTACTGGCCGCTTAATTGAAATTCTGAGTTTGCAAGCTATAGCGCTAACGAGACAAGGACTGAAGGAGGAGGCAGAGACAGCACTCTCTCAAGCCATCTCATTGGCTCAGCCAGAACAATACCAACGCATCTTTCTCGACCTGGGGCGGCCCATCCATGAATTGCTGGAGCAATCCTCGCGGCGCGACTCGGCTGCTGGGGGCTATATTCATACTCTCTTGAAAGCATTCCAGATAGAGATGGGCACAGAGACGACTCCTCTGCCTTCACCCCCATCTAATGAAATGATCGATCCGCTTAGCGCGCGGGAATTGGAAGTGTTGCAGTTGCTGGCAGAGGGTCTCTCGAACAAAGAGATTGCCAGCAAGCTGGTTGTCACGCCCGGCACGATTAAACAGCACCTGAAAAACATTTGTCGCAAGCTCGATGTGCACGGCCGTATGCAAGCCGTACGGCGTGGGCAAGAATTGAAACTGCTTTAGTCTGTTAGCTAGGGTCTATATCCAAATTAGAATCATGTCCTTCTGAGGAGCAAAGCGACGAAGAATCTCGCACTTTTCATGTTAGAGATCCTTCGCTTCGCTCACACCGTCCCGAAGCGGTGTCCCTTCGGGAGGATGACATTTATCTCCTTAATATTCCCAATCAATTCCCCAAATGGGGAATGACACCACTCCGTTCATGCCATAGAATAACCTTCAGTTTGGCGATGTTTGCACATTGCCTTTTGAATGGAGGTTGCTTTGGTCTGGCAAAAGTTTCATCGATGGCTTTATCAAGGGGGACATCCTAACGCCTTGACCCGCGTCATCAACCGGGGCTGGGCAGCCGTGCACTCTTTGGGTATTGCCCCAAATTATCTTGTCACTTTGGAAGTGACGGGGCGACGCTCGGGACGCATGATTTCATTTCCACTGGCGATGGTCCCTTTGGATGGTGAGCGTTATCTCGTCTCCATGCTTGGCAGTGAGGCTGCCTGGGTAAAAAATGTCCGCGCCGCCGGTGGTCATGCCACGCTGCGCCATGGGCGCACCGAACAAGTACAGATCGAAGAAGTGTCCGTGGAAAAACGCGCCCGTATACTGAAAGCCTACTTGCGTCTCGCGCCCGGTGCACGGCCCCACATCCCTGTCGACAAAAGCGCCCCAGTGGAAGAGTTCGAGAAGATTGCCGCGCAGTTCCCCGTTTTCCGCGTGGTCTCCGGATGAGGAAGTATTAGAGGCTGTATGCAAAGCAAATCTAAATCGACTGTTATCCCTTTTTTTATGCTTGTGTTCTTGTTTTTCATTCCATTCTTAGTACTAGGAAAGTTCTATCCAGTTGAATTGCTCCCAGGACTTCCAATTAGCGCATTGGGAGCATTCACGCCAGCACTGGCGGCATTGATTCTTACTTATAGACAGAATGGACTCTCCGGCCTTCTTCAACTCTTAGGACGCTCTTTCGATTTCAAGCGCATCCAGAACCCATTTTGGTTTGTTCTCATCGTACTAATCAACCCTGCTATCGCAAGTCTCGCTTATGGAATCATGCGCGTGACTGGCGTACCGCTTCCGGATTCCACGCCATGGACGTTTGCGATTGTCCCATTATTTATCCTGCTCTTTATCGCCGCGCTGGGAGAGGAAATCGGCTGGACGGGATATGCTACAGAACCCTTGTTACAACGCTGGGAAACTTTCACCGCCAGTTTGTTGCTTGGAGTGATTTGGGCGGCAATTCATTTTATACCGTTGACGCAAGCCCATCGTTCGGTCGAGTGGATTGCGTGGTGGACTCTCGGCACGATCTCCTATCGAATGATCATGACCTGGCTCTACATCCATTCCGGGAGAAGCCTATTTGGCGCCGCAGTCTTCCATGCCATGATCAACTTATCCTGGCAGCTCTTCCCGGTCAATGGCTCACACTACGATCCTCGAATTTTCAGCCTGATTGCGTTCACGTTGGCAGTCGCGATGTATGGGCTGGAGCAATTTCTACTCCGTCATCACAGAAGATTTACACAATTTCAAACAAGGAGTTCCCAATGAAAAAATTTTTTCGGTGCTGCACGATCGTGCTTGGAGCAGGGATAGGCCTGTTTTTACTGGCAGGTTTTGTTCTGTATATGATCGGCATGCAAAAATTGACAAGGTCCTATCCAGATATTCCTGTAGAAGCGATCACGATTCCCACCGACGAGGCTGCCATCGCCCGCGGCAAACATATCGCGGTCACCTGGTCTTGTACATCTTGCCATGGGGACGACTTGAGCGGCGCACTTGTAGAGGATGATTCTGTCTTAGGGACGATCCCAGGCTCAAACCTGACTTCCGGCGAGGGCGGAGTTGGCAAATCCTACACCGACATAGACTGGATTCGCGCCATTCGCCATGGCGTCAAACGTAACGGTCGAGTCGAAATCAAAATGGGCAACTACTACATCATGAGCGATCAAGATCTTGGCGACCTGATTGCCTACATCAAACAAGTCCCGCCAGTCGATTCGGACCTTCCGAAGATGCACATCGGATGGATCCTACCCCTCGCCCCAGCCCTTGGATACG
The DNA here is from genome assembly GCA_036394895.1 of Anaerolineales bacterium. Classification (GTDB taxonomy): domain Bacteria; phylum Chloroflexota; class Anaerolineae; order Anaerolineales; family Villigracilaceae; genus Defluviilinea. The sequence goes on along the minus strand of DASWEH010000109.1, from coordinate 1,955 downwards.
AGGTGCCCGCTGCAGAACAGATCGATCATGACGCGGCGCGTCCCGCGGACCCAACGCCGGATGCCACGGTAGAGTACGGCAGCTATCTTTCTACTATTTGTATGGGATGCCATAGCGCAAACCTCAGTAGCAAATTGGAGGGATGGAGTCAAGATGACTTTTTCCGCATGATGCAAACCGGAGCATTGCCGAACGGTGGACAGGTTGGGTCTGGAATGCCCTTATACCGTGAGATGAATGACACCGAGCTAACCGCGCTGTGGCTGTATTTTCAAAGTTTGCCGCGCGAATCGCAAAAATAACAACGCTATGATTTGACGATAACCATTGCAGATATCGCACGATCTTTCCTCAGGAGATCATGCACCGATTGTGCAACATACTTAATCTTTTAAGAGGAAGATCGTTGGTTCGGAAAGATACAATGTCGAACGAGAAGGATAGTGAAGGCACCTGGTACCATATCAAGGTGAAAGGCAACCTGGATCCGAAGTGGGCGGATTGGTTCGATGGGTTCGTTCTGACATCCCCCAGGGATGGTGAGACACTTCTTAGTGGCAAGCTTGTAGATCAAGCAGCATTACACGGCATTCTGAATAAGATCAACCATCTGGGACTACTCTTGATTCTAGTAGCACAATTAGATGATCCGTACATCGGTAATCATTGTCCCCTATGCGGTCAGTATAAAGAACCCGTAGAAGAACAATAAATGAAAGCAGTGGTATCATCGCCCTATGACCACCGCCACTGCTGAAGCGAAACCCAATATCGCATTCATCAAATTTACATTGGCAAAACTCGGTTGAACTAACGGCAAGGTTTATTTTGGGGACAGATTGTCATGGGCTGACACGCTTTTTTCTCAAAAAATCAAGACAAAACTGATTACATAAATCCCTCCAAAGGAGGGCTTTACCACTCGACCCAACCTAAAAAAATATGATAGTATTGACACTAAATGGTGGAATTAATTGATTGGCAATTGTGAGAGAAATCCTACACAGGAGGTGATTTCTTCAAAGACAAAACTATACGATCCGGTGGTACCCGTCGTCCAAACTCATTTTATTCAACAACTGATCAAAGCAAAATCGACATGAAAGGAAATATGATATGAGAATAAAACTTTTAGCCTTGTTTGCTGTTGTCGCTTTGGCCTTCAGTATGTCGTCAAGTGCCCGCGCGATCACCTGGGGCGAACCAGACGTGAACAATGAATATCCGAATGTTGCTTCTGTGAGGGGAATCGTTGAGGCGCAGAATCTAGCTCGCATTAGTTGCAGCGGCAGTCTTCTCCACAGGGATGCGGAGAAAGTAGTGATCTTGACCGCCGCGCATTGCACAGATGCTTGGACGAGCGCAATTGCAGCAGGAACCATTGATTCTGTTGGGGTATCCTTTGACCAAAACAATCAAATTAATGGGACAACCACGAATGCGACCTACTACGTCAGAGGCGGAGTTCCCATCAGCTTTCCTGCAAAAGACGCGCCTTTCGAAACGTTCGACTACGGCCTGGTTGTGTTTTCTACAGGCGCCGTAAACCATCAGGGCGAGACAATCCAGCAGCGCTGGGGCGCACTCACGCCTGTTCAAGTGGCTCCAAATAAGGATTATGTGTCAGATTTGATCAATAGTGTGAGCAACCCCACACAAACTCTGTCTTTCACGGCGGTTGGCTATGGTACGGGTGAAAAATTCCCGATCCCGGGCCAAGAAACCGGACCCGCCAATCCCTCTGGGAGCAACACAGACAAGTTCCTCATTCGCTATATTGCTGACGGTCTGATGTATGACGCGCATAATCCAGTCAATGATGTGCTCAGACTTTCGATGAACATCGCGAAGGATGAACCCGGCACCTGTAACGGCGACTCAGGAGGCCCGATATTCTATGAGGATCCAAATCTCGGCCGCGTGCAAGTCTCTCTGGTGTCCGGCGGTGATGCTGT
>DASWEH010000108.1:0-3594 GCA_036394895.1 Anaerolineales bacterium | reverse complement strand
AGCACCATTATAGACAATACAGCCTTACACCAGACGTCGCAATCTCAACGCAAACATTACAGCACATCACAGACATCGCAAAACCATTATAGACTTCGTGCCCTCAATGTAGACAACGCTCTCACAATGATCAGTCATCGTTACAGGCTTGTTTCCGGCAACACGGAAACAAGCCTGCGTTTATAAATACACTATTCTACAATCGCTCGCGAACTTTCTTCCGAATAATCCCGTCTTAAGAAGAAAAATCAACCTTGAGAAGGTTCCGCGAGTTTAAATCTTCGCAAGGTTAACTAAACAATTTTCGAGAGAGGCTATTAATATAATGGTTAAGAGGAAAACTTTATTCGGCATTATTCTTATTGTTCTTGTCACGTCAGGGATATTTTTGCTCAAGCTTTATCGCCAACCGCTCGGACCTGCGCTGGATCTGCCAACTGCCACACAACCGAATCCCACGCTGACTACATTTCCAATCGAAGAAATCGCGGCAGAGGGCGCCGCGACTGCAACTCAGCCGACCTCTACACAGACTGCAACACCACAACCCATGTGCGGTGGACCGGCCGTGATGAATATACTCGCCATTGGTTCGGATTCGCGCGGCCAGCATTATCTTTATGGCTTAGCGGATATCATCCGTTTGGTACGCGTGGACTTTGTCAATGGGCGCGTGGGTATCCTCGAAGTGCCGCGCGACCTGTGGGTGGATATCCCGGAGATTTCCGATCACTACAACATTACGCAGGGAAAATTGAATCAAGCCTATTTGTATGGCAACAAAGGACTCGGCTATTATGATGGTCCCGGTGAAGGACCAGGCTTGTTGGCGCGCACATTGAACCTTAATTTCGGCGCGCGGCCTGACCATTACCTCGCGATCAACATGCTAACCTTCGAAGCCATTGTGGATGCCATTGGTGGAATCGAAGTGTATCTGCCTTATGAAGTGAGTGCCAAGTCGCCTAGTAATCCCAGGGGACCCTCGGTGCCTGCAGGACAGCATCACTTCGACGGCAAGACGGCGCTATGGGTGGCGCGCATCCGCCAGTACTCCACGTTCAGCCGCGCCGAGAATCAGAACATCGTGATGTGCGCGCTCCGTAAAAAACTTCTCAGCCCGGCGATTGTGCCTGCTATTCCACAACTGGTCAAAGACTTCAGGCGGTATGTGCAAACCGACCTCAGCCCGGAGCAGATCAATCAGCTTGCCTGTCTTGCCACACAAATGCATGGAACGGATGTGGTCTTTGCCAGTTTCCCCATCGATCTGTTCAAAGCCGCAAAGACCTTTGACCCGCAGCTTGGTACAACGACGACTACGGTTGACGCCGATTTCAACATTTTGCGCGATTACATTGACCGCTTCCAGCAGGGAACCTGGCCCGACCCCGATCTCGTCATCAATACTACACCTTCCCCTGCCGAGACGGACCTCGAATTTGCCTGTGAGGATTAGATTGCTCCAGCCGCCCTCCCCGGCGGCGTTCTCATCTATAAAACTCCAACGCCAGGGACGGCGAGGGGAGTAGTGAACAATGCATATTTCCATGGGAGAACAAAAGGTTTCGGAACGCTGGTTATTTTGGCGCTGGTAATAAATCTTTTATCAGAATATCTGCCAGCCAGTGGGCATATTTTTCTTTTGACCAACCGCGGTCACGTGTCAACAGCAGGAATACTTCGCCGCTGGTCAAGGTCCACACAATATCTCGAGCCTCGGCCTCATCGATATTTTCCCGGAAGGGACCATTGGCTGCAATCTGCTGGACAGCAAGCGTCATGTGTTCCAGGCGTTGTCTGTTGAGCTTCTGTAGGATCCTGTCAAAGTCAGCGTCAATCTTAGCAGCATCGGTCATAATTTCAGAAACAACGGCAAACTGGTCAAGATTATTGGCTACCACTTCTGCAAACATTTGCAATTGGCGGCGTTGATCGTGTTCCTGTGAAACGGCTTGTACAGTAGGGCGCTCAGACATAGGAGTATGATCTTCAATGCCAGTCGTGGGAGAAACGTTCATTAAGCTGACCAGCATTCTTTTCTTATTCTTGAAAATCGCATAAATGGTTTGTGCAGCAACACCGGCCTCTGTGGCAATCGCCTCGGCGGTCGCGCCGGCATAACCGCGCTCCATAAATAGTTTGCGGGCTGCCTCAAGGATATGGCGGCGTGTCTCATTTGCCTGCACCTGCCGGCGGGTGGAATCATATTCGCGTTTTGTGGAGTTTCGTGGTGTCATGGCTCTTGACAAATCCTCAATTCCATTATATCATATTTATATTGAATATAGTTTATTTATAACTAAATAAGGAGAACAAAATGATTCAGCATGAAGTTACCGTTCATCTCAACCGCCCCGTGGAACAGGTGTTTGCATTTTTGATGGACACTACCAAACTCACCACGTGGCAAACCAATCTTATCAAAATAGACAAAATCACCGAAGGGCCATTACGTATGGGGAGTCGTTTCCAAGAAGTTCGACGCCTGGGAAGAAGAGAGTCCGAAATTCAGGGAGAAATCATTGCCTTCGAGCCTAATAAGCGATTCGAGACAAAGACGTTGACCAAGCCGCAAGTCACCGTCAGTTATTTCCTTGAGCCAGAGGAGGGTGGAACGCGAATTAAACATAGATTCGTCATGCTGACGAGTGGCTTCATGCGGTTGCTGGAACCAATGATCGCAAAGTCCATTCGAGAGGAAAATGACTTGGATTTTGAAAATCTAAAACGGGTGCTTGAGAGCTAGTTGCCTTTCAAAGGTCCAAATCTATTACGGTGTTGAAAAACACAGGAAACATCCGCGTGCAAAAGAAACGAAGCAAGTATAGCAATGAGTAAAAAGAGATGGTGTCAGCCATCTCTTTTTGATTTCCCACTTATCTACAGAGTGCCGCACGCATGCTGTGCATGTGAATCTAAACTGGACATGCGAAATCCAGCCTGCAATTTGCTCCAAAAGTTTAGTAAATTATGAGACAAGCGGTAATGAACAGATTAACCTTTCGTGTGCTAGCCTGTCAGCCAAAATTCATTATGCTCCCCCGTAATATGTTATTTCTCACTTGACCCTTCCCCTTTCCCGTCCTACAATTCAATTGCCTGACAATATCAAAAACTACTCTCACAAGGAGATTCATAATGTCCGACTTTTTATTCCGCGGCAACCTCGCCAAACTCGATTCTGATGTTTACGATCTGACTCAGCTGGAGGCGGAGAGGCAGGCAAGGAAGCTGATCCTGATCCCGAGCGAATCCACTGCGCCGCTGGCAGTACGCGAAGCGCTCAGTTCTGCCTTCCAGAATATTTATGCCGAAGGCTACCCCGAAGAGGAGACGCGCTGGATGTCCGAAGAAGAAATTTTGGATTATCCGGCGCGTTTAGGTGATTATCGCCGCAACGGTGATCCTCGCTATTACAAAGGTGTGGAATATGCGGATGTGGTCGAGGCTTTGGCTCGACGGCGTGCCGCAGAAGCGTTCGCTGCGAATGGATTTACCGCCGATAAGATTTACGTCAATGTGCAGGCTCTCTCCGGCGCACCCGCCAACAACGCGGTCTATCAGGCGCTGCTCAATATCGGCGATACCGTG
>DASWEH010000107.1:0-3141 GCA_036394895.1 Anaerolineales bacterium | reverse complement strand
GATGCAGGCGACGCTTAATCGCCCAATCCGCGGCGTTGGATATGATGAATCTCCTGGTAATGAGTGCACGGGTCATGATCAGGGAATGGAATTGCCGCGACCATTGTCCTTCACTTTATGTGTTGTTCGTAGGAGCATAATGCCATGACAAGCCCGCGTAAGCCCTCCACGGCTGCAATCGATGAAGCAGTTGCCAAGAGTGTGCTTGCAGAGTTCCCACCGGGGTTGCGCGAGACTCTGATTCAAGATGCTATGCGTGTTGAATTCCCCGCTGGGACAACAATGTATTACGAAGAGGATGAGCCGCGCTGTGGACTTGTTATCACGGGGCTTATCCGTGTCTATATGACATCCCCAGATGGCCGACAGATCACGGTACGTTACGCGCGCGCTGGCGATCTATTGGGAATAGCGGCGATCGTCGGTGGGCCAGCTCCCACAAGTGTGCAAATCCTGACAGACTCAGTGCTCTTGATACTCAATATTCAGACACTACAAACGAGTGGACAGACTGAACCCAAGGTGGGATGGCTGATGGCGCAAGAAGTCACACACCGGCTTTATGATACGCTTGAGGCTCTAGCCGGTAATACCTTTGGCTCGCTCCGGCAACGGGTTGCCCGCCACTTGCTCGACCTGGCCGCCTCACGCCAGCAGGGACGAGGCCTCATAGTAAGGATAACTCAGCAGGAATTAGCCGATGCCGTTGGATCGGTCCGTCCAGTTGTTGCACGAATCATTCGCGATTTTCGGACTGAGGGCATTATTACCACCTCATCAGATGGGATCATCGTTCTCAAACCAGCCGAGTTACATGCCAATACATGGTCTCGTCAGGTGTAACCAAAGTTACGGGATCATAAACAAGAGTGACATCTGCGCGGCACATAAGTAGCTGCGCAGAATGGCCGCATAGTCTATATTGATCTCAATGCTGGAGAAATAACAGCTCCAACAAATTGATCAATAAGGAGCTAACTATGCGGATCCATGTAATTCAAACGGGTACTGTCGCGATCAAATCAGTCCAGCCTGAAGGGCGCGGGAAGGGGAATCCAATCTTGAACATCGTGCTTGATAAAAACTGGACAGAGCCCCTTCCAATTTTCGCTTTTGTCATCGAACATTCCGAGGGATTGATTGTCGTTGATACAGGTGAGACCTCTCGTGTGGCTGAGCCTGGCTATTTCCCCTGGTGGCACCCCTATTACCGCTTTGGGCTTCAGGAGTGGGTACAGCCTGAGGAGGAAATTGGCCCACAAATGCGTGCAATAGGACTCGACCCCAAAGATGTCCGCTGGGTATTGCTAACCCACTTACATACAGATCATGCCGGTGGGCTGGCCCACTTTCCAAAAGCGGAGCATCTGGTCTCACGCAGTGAGTACACCTATGCAAAAGGGACGGGAGGACTGTTTCGCGGCTATCCTTCAAATCGCTGGCCGCGCTGGTTCAACCCAACGCTGATCAACATGCAACCTGAACCAATCTCATCATTTCCGGTCAGCTATCCAGTCACACGAGCCGGTGACGTTCGCTTCGTTCCAACACCAGGGCATACCGTTGGGCACTTGTCTGTGGTGGTCACAACATCAGAGATGACCTATTTTCTGGCCGGTGATGCCTCGTACACACAGGCGTTGATGCTTTCGGAGAAGATCGATGGTGTATCCCCTGATCGCGCAACCGCGCGGCAGACATTGGAACGTGTCCATGCATTTTGCCGCGCGACGCCAACGGCATACCTGCCGAGTCACGATCTCGATACGCCTGACCGGTTAGCGAATCGAAAAGTGGCGATAGCTTCATCGACACCCACTGCTGTGATGGTTGGGGCAGTGTGAGGTCTGTGGAGAAAGGAGAAGTTTTATGATTGAATTTGAGAACACTATTCGCATCAATCGTCCTATAACCGAGGTGTTCGTATTTCTATCGGATCTTGAGAATATTCCGAAATGGAATTACTACGTTCTCGCAGTAACGAAACTCTCTAATGGCCCGATAGGAATCGGAACCCTATATCACCAGGTCCGTAAGACAGATAAGCAAGATTTTCATATTACCGAGTTCGAGCACAACCATAAGATCGTGATAAAGACTTTGCCTCAATCATCCCCGAGCCTTGAAATGAGATTCACCTTCTATGAGGAGGGCAACACGACGCGCGTTCGAGATGAATGGAGGCTCGATTCAGGATGGCCAGCACCACTTGAATGGCTGGGGGTAGGACGAATCAAGTCAGCCGTGGACGAGAATCTCACAAAACTCAAGGAACTTCTGGAAGTGGGCCAGGTGATTCTGCAAGACGGCAGGCTTGCATCCAACAATCCATCGGCACTTCCGCCGATCTAATATAAACATCCTCGATTGAAAAAAGACCGGAGACTCATTCCCCGGTCTTTTTGTTTGGAGGTGGCCATGCAAATGTACGTCTATCTGATCCACTTCAAATACAAGCTTCATCACGCCGGGCATTACATCGGCTTCAGTAAATGCCTCGACTTCCGCATTGCCGCCCACCGAGAAGGTACCGGCGTGAAGCTGGTACGGGCGATCACCCGACTCGGCATTCCGTGGATAGTGATCCGCACCTGGCGAGTGGATGGACAGGGTTTTGAAAGATACCTCAAGAACCAGAAACACGCGGCGCGCTTTTGCCCGCTGTGCAATCCCAAGATAACAGAATTTCAAAATGAGTATGTCGGCGGCGACGACTTTAGCTCAGAATTTTCAGATGAAATCTTGCAACTCAATGAAAGGATGGCAATCACCCCCTATGCTTTATCAAATCAATACACCCGAGAAACCGTACACGTTTGAAGCTTCGAGCTTCGCCGCTGCCTGTGTGGTGGCCACATTACTGGGCGGTGGGTTTTATTCACTCTGGCAGGACGGTCAACAGGTCATGCCAATGTTCATGTTTGGCGGCGCTGAGAAATGGTATCAGCGGGCTTTCGGAAAGCGTTTTACGGATGTCGTGCAAGAGGTTTCCCCAGATGAGATCTCGCAGATGGCACTTTGGGCCTGGTTGCAACAGTGATCAATGACGCGGTTTACCTGGATGGCAAGGAACTGGAATACAGAGATTTGGACTTGCTGCTTGGTTCACAGGCATATGAGGCTTTTGCCAAGAAATTCCTG
>DASWEH010000106.1:0-9395 GCA_036394895.1 Anaerolineales bacterium | reverse complement strand
CGTTACGAAGATTTGGAAATCGTGGCGAACATGCTCAAAGGGAAGAAGGTGAATCCGTTGACGCGTGTGATCGTCACGCCTGCCAGCGCCCGGATTTACAAGAAAGCGTTGCGGAACGGGTTGATCGAAATTCTGATGGATGCAGGCTGCACGGTGACTGGCACGGGTTGCGGCGCGTGCATTGGTCGTCATGGCGGAATCCTTGCGCCAGGGGAACGTGCGCTCACAACCATGAATCGCAACTTCGTCGGGCGCATGGGCAGTCCGCTTGCGGAGATTTACTTGGCGAGCCCTGCGACTGCCGCGGCGACAGCGCTGACGGGTCGCATCACCGATCCGCGAAGTATTCTGGAAACTATTTCTTAACCACGAAGGACACAACGTGTCACAAAGATTTAATTGTTTTTCCTTTGTGTACCATCGTGACCCTTTGTGGTGAACAATAAGGAGACAATATGTCAAAAGCCTGGACGTTCGGAGAAAACATGAACACGGATGAAATCATTCCGGGTCGTTACAACATAACGATTGATCCGGTTGAACTGGCGAAGAAGGTATTTTGCGAAGTTAAGCCTCAGTATGCAATGAATGCCAGGCCCGGCGATGTGATCGTTGGTGGACAAAACTTTGGTTGCGGTTCTTCGCGTGAGCACGCACCGATTGCCATCAAAGGCTCGCAAGCGAAGTGTGTCATTGCTGCATCGTTTGCGCGCATCTTCTTTCGTAACGCGATCAACATTGGCTTGCCAATCCTTGAATGTCCCGAAGCTGTGGCAGATATTACGGAAGGCAACGACATCGAAGTCAACCTTTCCACGGGAGAAATCTTCAATCGCACAAATGGACATCATTATCAAGCCCGTCCTTTACCTGATTTTGTTTTGAAAATTGCAGAGGCAGGTGGCATCCTCAACTTTTTGAAAGAGCATGATATTCAGGAATTAATGGCATAGCTGTCATTGTGAGGACAGCACTGATATCAAGAACAGGAGCAAAGATGATTCGAATTGGTTTCTTATACACCCGCTTACGCGTGGAAGAAAAATATCTATTGGAGGAACTGGAAAAACACAGTGACGTAGAAATTGTTCGCATCAATGACGGCGATTCTTTTTTCGACATCACTCAGCTTCCAGAACCAGTGGATGTACTCTTTGAGCGCTCCATTTCCTATTCGCGTGGGTTGTACATCTCACGCATATTTGAAGCGCATAGCATACCAGTGGTTAATTCAGCCCTCGTCGCTGAGCGATGCGGTGATAAATATATGACAAGCCAGATTCTCGCGAAGAATGGAATCCCAACCCCCAGGGTGTTAATGGCGTTCGACGAGGACTCAGCTTTGAGAGCCATTGAAGCAATGGGCTATCCCTGTGTATTGAAGCCGGTCGTTGGATCATGGGGACGTCTGCTGGCAAGGGTCGAGAACCGGGAAATGGCAGAGGCGCTGATCGAACATAAAGCCACGTTGGGAGTCAACCATCAGGTCTTTTATATTCAGGAATATGTCAACAAACCCGGACGCGATATCCGTGCGTTTGTGGTGGGCGATGAAGTAATCTGTGCGATCTATCGCTCCTCAGAGAATTGGATCACAAATACTGCGCGGGGAGGTGTTGCCACAAATTGTCCGATCACAGATGAGATCGCCGAACTGTGTCAACGGGCCGCACGTGCAATCGGCGGCGGATTGCTTGCACTCGATCTGTTCGAAACGGAAAATGGATTGACGGTCAACGAGATCAACCATACGATGGAATTTCGAAATAGCATCACAACCACAGGCGTGAACATTCCGCAAAAAATGATTGACTATGTTTTGGCACAAGTCACGGTGCCTCAAACGTTATGAAAAATGCTCCTATAATTGTATTGACAAATCGGTCAATGTCGCTATAATCGCTCCAATTAAAACCTGATGATAATTGTTGTGACGCTCTGCTCTTGTATGGCCTGCTTGTGTATGTGTTGTATGACAACACACAGAGCTGTTCAACACGCCATCACAGGCTACCGCTAAACATATATCAAAACAAAACCGGTGAACAGTTCTTCGAAAGAGAGAAGTGTTCACCGGCAATTATTTATAAAAGTCCGGGAACCTCCCGGGCTTTTTTGTTATCAATTTGCAGAGAGGTGACCTTATGAAAGTCAGCAACAGCTTATGGCGTGAACAACCGATCGAGAGTCCATTCCCTGAACTTGTACGCGAGATCGAAATTTATGAAACCGAGATCCAACTTCGCAAACAGGGCAAGATGGATGAGAAGTTATTTGCCGAAACACGTTTACGACGCGGCGCCTATGGTCAGCGCTATGACAATGGTCAACGCTGGGATGGAAAGGAGACTCAGACATTGCCGTTTCCGTCCAGCGCCACGGAATTGACCAAAGGTGCAAACACGGCTTGGGATGCGCCCGGTATGCAGCGTATCAAAGTGCCATTTGGCGGCATGAACCCGCAGCAATTGGAAGTGATGGCGGAACTGGCGGAAGAATATTCGGATGGGATCGCACATGTCACGACGCGCCAGGATTTTCAATTGCATTTTGTCCACGTTGACGATACTCCCGCTTTGATGCGCCGTCTTGCTGCGGTTGGAATTACCACACGTGAAGCTTGCGGCAACTCTGTCCGTAATGTGACAGCCTGTCCATTCTCCGGAGTATGTTCTACGGAAGCCTTTGATGTCACGCCCTATGCCAAGGGTCTCGCGTATTTTCTGCTCGGTCATCCGGATGTGCAGGATTTTGGTCGCAAGTTCAAGGTCGCGTTTTCCGGTTGTAAAGACGAGGCCTGTGGACTTGTCAACATGCACGATATGGGCGTGATCGCTGTCAAGAAAATCGACGCAGAGCGTGGAGTCGAGAAACGTGGCTTCGAGTTATACGTCGGTGGCGGGCTTGGCACAGTTCCACATCAAGCCAAGTTGTTCGAGGCGTTCCTGCCCGAAGAGGAATTGTTGCCGACCGCCCAAGCCATTTCGCGTGTTTTCGCCCGTCTCGGCGAAAAGAAGAATCGCAATCGGGCGCGCATCAAGTTTTTGGTTGCACAACTTGGCATCGAAGAATTCAGGCGACTTGTGCTTGAGGAGCGCGCCACGCTGCAACCAGATCCGCGTTGGACGGCGTATTTATCGGAAATCCATGAACTGGATGAAAAGCCTCTCCATCCAGCACAGCCGTTGAGTGACACGCCGCGCTCCGAAGCATTTGATCGCTGGTACAAGACCAACATTTGGCATCAAAAACAAGAGGGATATGCGACTGTCACGATCACCCTGCCCTTGGGTGACATCACTGCCGATCAACTCCGGGCCGTAGCGGATATCTCCCGCCGCTTCACAAACGGGACGATTCGTACAACCGTTGACCAGAACATTGTCTTACGCTGGATCAGTGAGGCGGACCTGCCCGAAGTGTATGCCGCGCTCGAAGCGATTGGACTCGCTCAACCCGGCGCGGGAACGATCGTTGATATTACATCCTGCCCCGGCACGGATACCTGCAAGCTTGGCATTTCGGCTTCCCGTGGGTTGGCTGGCGAATTACGCCAGCGGCTCGCCGAAAAGAGTCACGCAATGGATGAAGCCGTACAAAACCTCCATATCAAGGTCAGTGGTTGTTTCAACTCATGCGGACAGCATCACGTAGCTGATCTCGGATTCTATGGGGTCAGCCGTCACTCCGGGAACTATACGGTGCCGCATTTCCAGGTTGTGTTGGGTGGCGAGTGGACTCACAACGCGGGTTCATATGGTCTGGCAATGGGAGCTGTCCCTGCGAAGCGAATCCCCGAGGTGGTAGAGCGACTGACAGGTCGATATGTGACCGAACGTGAGAAGAATGAATCATTCAAAACCTTCATCCAGCGGATCGGAAAAGTCCAGGTCAAAAGCATGTTGGATGATTTGACGCGCATTCCATCGCACGACGAGGATCCAACTCTTTATACCGATTGGGGTGACAGCCGCGAGTTCACAATTGGCGATATGGGTGTCGGTGAGTGTGCCGGTGAGATCGTATCGCACGCGGAGTTTGGTCTGGCGGCTGCCGAGCGACAAGTCTTTGAGGCACAGGTATTTCTGGATCAGAACGCATATCAGAAAGCGGGCGAGACTGCATTTGCATCCATGCAAAAAGCGGCCAAGACTTTGGTGGAGGAGCAGTTCTACGATGTGCCGAATGAACCCGACCGAATCGCACAGGAGTTCCGCACGCGCTTCTATGATACGAAACTTTTCTGGGATGACTATGCGGGCGGCAAATTTGGACATTACTACTTGCGCGCGCATGAAAAGTCAAATGAGCCTTACACACCCGAAGAAGCGCATCGCCGCGTGGAAGAGGCGCAGCTGGTGATCGAAGCCGCGCACAGTTGCTACCGCAAGTTACTGGCTGCGAAGTCTTCACCGAAACAGCTTTCTGGAACCTAAAGGAGCGAGTCATGAATATACAACACATCAATATTAAGTTTTTTCTTGAAAATCCTGAAACTGTAAATCTAGCGGAATATGGTGCTGTATTCAATTCTTGGATTCAAAAGCATGCATTGGAAGAATTGCTCATCGATGTCGCCGATTATTTACATGTCCATAACGGACCTGGAATCATGTTGATCGGTCATGAAGCAGATTACAGCATCGATAACCGGGCAGGGAGACTCGGTCTGCTTTATAACCGCAAGGCACAGTTAGATGGCACCACTCACGAAAAACTTGCTCATGCTGTACGAGCCGCACTGACTGCTGCTCAAATCCTGGAAAAAGAAAACGGCTTGAAGTTCAACGGCTCGGAAATACAATTGATCATCAATGACCGTTTGCTGGTGCCAAATACAGCAGAAACGTTTGCGGCTCTTGAACCCGAGTTGAAAGCATTTTTCGACAGCCTCTGGAGCGGAGCAGAATATACGCTCGCAAATCAAGCGGATCCTCGTGAACGGTTTACTGTCAATTTGAAAACCGAAGCCAGCTTCGATGTGGAAACGTTGCTCAAGGATCTTTCTGCGGAAGCCGCCCATGCCTAATATTCCTTCATCGAATGGAATTGTATACATCGTCGGTGGGGGACCGGGCGACCCGGGCCTCATCACGGTCAAAGGATTGGAATGTCTGCGGCGCGCGGATGTGGTGCTGCATGACCGATTGATCGCTCAAGAACTTTTGCTAGAAGTCCCGTCTCAGGCTGAGATCATTGATGTTGGTAAAGAACCCAGGCAACATCGCCGTTCACAAGACGAGATCAATACTTTATTCATTGAAAAAGCGCGACAGGGAAAGAATGTTGTGCGGCTAAAGGGCGGCGATCCATTCGTCTTCGGGCGGGGTGGGGAGGAATGTCAGGCATTGGCAGAAGTGGGCATTCGTTACGAAGTGGTCCCCGGGGTCAGCAGTGCCATAGCCGTGCCCGCATATGCGGGCATCCCCGTGACGCAACGGGGCGTGACAACAGCCTTCACTGTCGTTGCAGGTCACACCGGCGGCTCTGACTCCAAAATTGATTGGGAGGGCATTTCGCGAATCGGAACAATTGTTTTTCTCATGGGTGTTGAGCATATGCCGCAGATCGTGGAAAAACTGATCGCCTGTGGTCGTGAAGCCGAAACACCAGCTGCACTCATTCGAGAAGGAACGACTCAAAATCAATTGGTCATTACAGGTACGCTAATTGATATTGTCGAGAAAACCCGCGACGTTCGTCCGCCTGCCGTTTTGGTTGTGGGCGAAGTTGTTCGTTTTCATGAACAACTTGATTGGTTTGCGCATCGGGCACAAGCATTCTCCTTCAAAAACATTCAAACAGAGCTTGTATCTTTATAAATTTTAAAGAGGTTTTTATGAGTTCACAAAAAAACACATTGTCCCATCCCCTCCCCATTTCAAAAAACGAAATGGAGAGGCAAGTCGAAACAGTGGAATGGACTCCTGAATCTGCAAAGCAGATCGGTTTGAGTTTGGAAGGCAGTTCACCAGAGACTATTCTTCGTTGGGGATTTGAAAATTTTGCGTCCAGCATTGTCATGGCAACTGGCTTTGGTCCCGAAGGTGTTGTATTGATGCATCTGGTGTCAGAAATTCGTCCGGAGACCATTGTCTTTTATCTGGATACGGATTTGCTTTTCTCCCATACCTATGAATTACGCGAGGAACTCGTCAAACGGCTTGGGATTCGCTTCGAGCGCGTTCACTCCGGGATTTCGTTGCCGGAACAAGCCCTTCGACATGGTGATAAATTATGGGAGCGTGATCCCGATACCTGCTGCCAGATCCGCAAGGTGATTCCTCAACGGCAATTTCTTGCCAACTACAATGCCTGGATCACGGGCATCCGCCGTGACCAGACAGCTTTCCGCGCGAACACCGGGCTTGTCGAATGGGATTATGCCAACAAGATGATCAAGCTCAATCCGCTTGCCGCCTGGACGAGTGATCAGGTGTGGGATCATATTCATGCCCACAATCTTCCTTACAATCCTTTGCATGATTACGGGTACCCAAGCATTGGTTGTTGGACCTGCACAAACGCAGTGGAACCCGGACAAGACCCGCGTTCTGGTCGCTGGGCTGGGAACGTCAAGACAGAATGTGGCATTCATCTACCAACGATCAAGAAATAATGAACACATATTATCCAGTTTATATCCAGTTGCGTGAACAGCCATGCGTGGTGATCGGCGGTGGAAAAATTGCCGAAGGCAAGGTGGATGGTTTATTAGCTGCCCAGGCCCAAGTGACCGTCATCTCTCCAACTCTTACACTTCGCCTGCATGATCTCGCCGAGCAAGGGCAAATTGTGTATCTTGCGCGCACATATCAACCCGGTGACCTCACTGGCGCCTTTATGGTCATTTGTTCAACAGATAATGCAGAGATCAATCACCAAGTCTGGCAGGAAGCGACGTCGAATCACCAACTCGTCAACGTAGTGGATGATACGCCGCGCTGTAATTTCATTGCCCCTTCGATTCTTCGCAAAGGAGATTTGACCATCGCGATTTCAACAAGCGGCAAAGCGCCCGCCTTGGCTGTCCGTTTGAAGGAACGGCTGCAACGCGAAATTGGTCCTGAATATGGACGATTTCTTGAACTGGCTGGCGACCTGCGCGAACCATTAGCGCAGCACATCCCAGATTTTGAAACCCGCAAAGCTCTCTGGTATGAACTCGTGGACTCAGAAATTCTCGATGTCCTCGCGCGCGGGGATGAAACTTCGGCACGGGAAATTATTTCACGGGTGGTTGGATTTAACTTTGAGCCTGTGTAATTTGCTCCGCGCTGAGCAGAGTGAGTGGCGCGAGGCGCCAGGAACGCAGTCGAAGCGCTGTTCGATAAGTCTGCCCTTCGGCTGCAGGCTTCACGACACCTGCCCTGGTACGGCTTAAGCCGCACGGTGCCAGGGAAAACAAAAGCGTTCAGCCCTCCGCTCAGGACGAATACCCTTAATATGCAATTGACTTTTGCCACCCGACCCTCCGCTCTCGCGCGCTGGCAAACTGCGCGTGTGATCCAACTTCTTCAAGCCGTGCATCCTGAGCTTAAATGTAGTGAACATGTCATCACGACAAGGGGTGATCATTTACTTGATCGTCCCTTACCGGAAATTGGTGGCAAAGGATTATTTACAGGCGAATTGGAAAACGCGTTGCTTTCGGGGGAGGTCCATGCAGCAGTACATTCGTTGAAAGACCTTCCCGTGGAGGACACACCTGGGATCGTGATAGCAGCCATCCCTGAGAGAGAAGCGGTGCACGATGTTTTAGTCTCCGCAGGTGGGCAGACGTTATCCGGTTTGCCAGAAGGTGCACACGTTGGAACATGTAGTCTCAGACGTACAGCGCAACTCTTGGCGCGGCGTCCCGATCTAACTATTTTGCCTTTACGCGGCAATGTGGATTCGCGCCTACGAAAAGTGCTGAATGGTGAATATGATGCAATCGTGCTGGCGAAAGCCGGGTTGACACGTCTCGGGTTGCAGGAGCATATCAGCGAAGTGTTTCCATTGGAGATCATGTTGCCCGCACCTGGACAGGGGGCATTGGCAGTGCAATGTCGCGCAGAGGATACTGAAACGCTCGCACTTCTTGCAGCCATCCATGATCCACTAACGGCGGCTGCCGTAGGTGCGGAACGCGCTTTTCTCTCCAGCTTGGGCGGCGGATGTTCACTTCCGATCGCGGCGTTTGCAGAAAAAAATGACGGCACCATTATTCTGACAGGAGCCGTCCTCTCAGCCGACGGAAAACAAGCCATCCGCCTGAGCGCCGTGGATAAAGAGCCGCACCAGTTAGGAAAACGCCTGGCTGAATTAGTGCTTGAGCGCGGTGCGGCCCAATTGTTGAAGGCTAGTGTATGAACCTAACGGATCAACGCATTCTCAAGAGTTGAAGGAAAACAGTATGTCCGGGCAACCAATCAGACAGAATGTCTTTTCAATTCTTGGAGTTAACTTGCCAAATCTCTCTCCCATTGATATACTGCGACCTAATATGGACAACCAGTACGCGCACTTACATCATCACATTCTTCCCCCGCATGGTCGGGAGGTTGCTAGGCGCGCACCTGTCATCGAATAACAGGACCACTTATTTCACCTCAATCATCCCCGACCATGAGTCGGGGATTTTTGTTTAACCCCAACAAGGATGTATTTATGCAAACAGAACAAACAATCAGACTCTCTCTTCCCTCCAAAGGACGCCTTGAAAGCGATGCACTCGATTTTCTTGCTGAAACCGGGTTGCGTGTCTTCAAGCCGAACCCCAGACAATACGAGGCTCAGGTTCCTTCACTGCCCGAATTGGGAATCATCTTTCAACGCCCGGGTGATATTGTTGTCAGCGTTCGGCAGGGATCGATTGACTTTGGCATCACGGGCATGGATGTCATCGAAGAAAAACGTGGTTCGAACGGGGATATCCTGATCCTGCATGACGCGCTTGGGTTTGGACATTGCGCCCTCACGCTTGCGGTCCCAGAGGGATGGGAACAGGTGAAGGATATCCCCTCACTCAAAAAATATTCAGATGCACTTGAGCGGCCATTGCGCGTGGCAACGAAATTTCCGGTCCTCACCGAACGATTCTTAACTCAAAAAGAGATTCCGCATACATTGATTTCTGCAGAAGGCACGCTCGAAACGGCACCTACGATTGGATATGCGGATGCCATTTCGGATCTCGTTTCCTCCGGCCAAACGTTGAAAGATAACCGTTTGAGGGCCTTGCCTGATGGGGTGATCCAACCTTCGCAAGCCGCATTAATTGCCAACTGGAAGGTGCTTCAAACGAATCCAAATGCACTCGAAATGGCGCGGCGGTTGCTCGAATATATCGAGGCCCATCTTCGAGCAAAAGAAAACCTGCTTGTTGTTGCGAATATGCGTGGGGAAAGCCC
>DASWEH010000105.1:0-2707 GCA_036394895.1 Anaerolineales bacterium | reverse complement strand
CCGGGCACGTTCGGAGATAATTTGACGATCAGCGAATTGGAAAGCACACAACTTAATGTGGGCGATACCCTTCATATTGGTGATGTGATTCTGCAGGTCACGGCGCCGCGCATCCCGTGCGCGACGTTCGCGGTGCGCATGCAAGATCCTCAATGGGTGAAACGATTCCGTCATGCGGGACGTCCTGGTCTGTACTGCCGTGTGATCAGCGAAGGATTTGTAAAAGTAGGCGATCGCGTTTTCATTGAAAAATATACGGGCGAAACAATTTCAATCCTGGAAATGTTCCGTGATTATTATGATCGCAACAAAAGTGAAGAGACGCTGCGCCGCCATCTCAACGCGCCGATTGCTATCCGTGATCGCAGGGATCTGGAAAAAGAGCTACAAAAACTTCTGCAAAAACCTAAATGCTAAACCTCTGAAGTTAACTTCAGAGGTTTGAATTCAGCAGTTGAATTTTTAGAAACAATGTTCTATAATCTGACTATCGTTATCTGATTTTGCCAAAGGAGATGGTCAGATGAGTTCCCTCGATGAAGCTCGGCAAACCCAGCTTGATAACATTCAAAAGAAACCAGGCAAGTCGCTGGATGAATTGACCGCTGTCGTCAAGAAAAGCGGATTGACCAAACATGGCGAGATACGTGACTACCTCAAACGCGAACTTAGTCTCGGGCACGGCGATGCTAACGCTCTCGCACATGCAACCATGCAATCGGATGGTCAACGCGCTGCCGAAGGCAAATCCATGGATTCAGTGCTGGATGAAAGCTATTTGGGAGCGAAAGCAAGCCAACGCCCCATCCATGAGGCATTGATGAAGCACGTCACTACGTTTGGTGAGTTTGAAATTGTGCCCAAGAAAGGCTATGTCAGTCTGCGGCGCAAAAAACAGTTCGCGATGATCGGGCCCAAGACCAACACACGCTTCGAAGTCGGCATCAATGCAAAAGACTTTAAGAAGAACCCGCGCCTGCTGGAACAACCCAAGGGAAGTATGTGCAATTACATTGTCAATCTGACCGACGCGCAGGAAGTCGATTCCGAATTGGTCGCCTGGATCAAGTCCGCTTATGAAAGTGCAGGATAACTCATGGATGTAATGATCAAGCAGGAAAATTTCCTAAACAATCTTTTCAGCCTCTATGACGAGACATTCGAGAATCATCATGGCATTTACCTGGATAACAACACGTCGCTTCTGACAACACTGGAAACGATTTCTGCTCAAGAGGCGTCCATTCCAGTGGGAGGCAAATGCGCCTCACTGGCTGCCCAGGTCACACACGTGATCTTTTACCTTGAGCTGTTGGAAAAATACTTTTTGAAGCAGGAAGTCGGCAAGGTAGATTGGGGTGAGATCTGGCGCACGGTGGAAAAAATTTCTCCAAGCGAATGGGAAACTCTTAAAGATAAACTGAGACAGACGTATGTAAGACTGGACAAATTATTCCACGACACAGAAAATTGGAATGACGAAGATACCATCGGTGCGGCACTAGCAATCGTGGTACATACGGCGTATCACCTGGGCGAAATCCGCCAGGCGCTTTGCACGTTGAAGTAAATCGTTCTTTTCCTAATAGGTTGCGCGACTCAAGTCTGCGTATGAAAGTACAGAACAAAATGAACACTGCTCTGGATTTTGCAAACAATTTATTTTTACTCATGGAAGAAACGTTCGAATCCAAGCATCACGGTATTTATCTAGATGAAGGGACTTCACTTTTTGAAACGCTCGAAACTATTTCCGCGGAAGAGGCATCCATCCCTGTTGGTGGGAAGTGCGCTTCGCTCGCCGCGCAAGTTGCGCATGTAACGTTTTTTATTGAATCGTTCGAACGATTCGCATTGCAAGGTGACAACAGTCCACGCGACTGGGGCCTAATCTGGCGGACCGTAGAGAAAGTTACACCTGAGCAATGGGAAGATTACAAACGAAAACTCAAGGATGCCTACCTGCGCATGGATAAACTCTTCCGCGAAAATCCCACATGGAATGAGGACACCATAGGCGGTGCCCTATCAATCGTGGTGCATACAGCTTATCACCTTGGCGAAATCCGCCAAGCATGTTGTACACTGAAGTGAGTCGAATGCCTCTCCTCCGCAAAGTGGATTGTGTTCGTTTGTATGTGTTTGATCTGGAAGCCGGCCTGGCTTTTTATCGCGATCAACTCGGTCACGAACTGATCTGGCGAACAGAAACTGCGGCAGGCTTGCGTTTGCCAGAGTCTGAGGCTGAACTCGTCCTCCAAACAGAAGACCAAAGACAGGAAGTAGATCTCCTGGTCGATTCGGCAGATGAAGCCGCAAATTTTATCGAACAGGCGGGCGGCAGGGTGATCGTTCCGCCGTTCGATATCCGGATTGGGCGTTGTGTGGTGGTCAAAGATCCGTGGGGAAACCCGCTGGTTTTGCTGGATACAAGCAAGGGATTACTCAAAACAGATGCAGACGGAAACGTCATTGGGAATGTCAGCTCTTATTTATCAGAGTGAGGATCGATCTTATTTTGAAAGGAGAGACCTATGCCTGCACGTCCACGTTATCCGATGCCTGAGTTTATTCACGAGGCGCTCAATAAAAATGGACTGATGGATGCCTATCGCGCTCGTCCGCCATACCAGCAGAATGATTATATTGGCTCGCTTTGCGTCACCCGCGCGAAATTGGAGAAGACACGAAAAAAGCGCCTCGATCA
>DASWEH010000104.1:0-10168 GCA_036394895.1 Anaerolineales bacterium | reverse complement strand
GCAAATACGACTCTGACCCAAGCCTCACTCAGGGACAATCTCCCAGCCAACGTCTTCCTTGCCAATCCAGTTTCCCCAACGTTGACTGGGTGTGGCGGCTCAGCAACGGTGACTGCTGCCAGTGGCGGAACCACTGTGACTCTCAATAATGGTTCCATTCCGGCTGGTACAACCTGTACCATTACCGTCAATGTCACCTCAAATGTACAGGGAGCTTACACCAATCGAATCCCAGCGAATGCGCTCCAAACGCAACAGGGACTTACAAACTCTACAGAGGCTACAGCGCGGTTAACTGTCAGGGAAATTGGCCTTACGAAACGGTTTAATCCCCCGACGCTTTCAGCGGGTGGAACCACCACCCTGGTCATCACCTTACAAAACCCGAACAGTACCCCTTATACAGGTGTAAATATTACAGATAATTTGCCCAGCCCGTTGACCGTGAGCGGCGCGGCGACCAGTACCTGCGTCCCACCCGGGACAGTTACCACGACAGCAACGAGTGTCAGTTTGGCGGGCGGCACCATCCCGGCTGGAAGCATTACAACTCCAGGGACTTGTACGATCTCGGTTCCAGTGACTGCTCCCGTGGGTACACCCTCCGGGTCATTGACGAATAGGATCCCGGCCGGTGGCCTAACGACTGCTCAAGGGGTTGGCAATCTCACGGCAGCCACTGCTGGTGTAACAGTGAGTGGCACGGATGTCTCAGGGATAAAATCGTTTTCACCCTCAAGTATTCCAGCAGGTGGAAATTCTCGGTTGAGAATCGACTTCTTCGCGCCCAGCAACACAAACCTGACGAATTTTGCTGTGACGGATAACCTGCCTGCCGGTGTCACGGTAAGTAATTCCACACCGCCTGCCATTACAGGCTGTGGTCCGACTCCACCCCTCGTGTTCACCGCGCCTACGGGAGCAACCTCCATTTCGTTGACCAATGGTTTGATCCTGGCCGGGCAGCGTTGTAGGATTGATGTATATGTGACCAGCAATACACCAAGTCTCATAAATACGCCCTATACCAATACGATTCCTCCTACAAATATTACAAATAATGAGAATCGAGTTCCCACAAATGCACTCACTGCAAACTTAACAGTAACGGGTGCCGGCACTCTATCAATTTCTCTGGTAAAGGGTTTTGAGCCACCTCAGGTGTTTGGTGGTTCCTCTTCAACGATGAGCATCGACTTAATCAACCCAGATGGTGCCACGCTAACTGGCATCGCTTTCACCGATAATATGCCGAATGGCATGATCCTTGCCAACCCTGTAAACTTAAATGTTGGCACTTGCGGCGGCACTCTCAGTGGAGTTCCTGGCGCCAACTCCTTCTCCTTTAGTGGTGGCAGCCTTCCGCCTTTTGGAAGATGTACCCTGACCCTCAGTGCTACCATGACGGTAAATGGCAATCTGACAAATACGATTCCAGCTGGTGCAGTGACAACGAACAACGGCGTCACGAACGTGGATCCCGTAGCAGCCTCATTAACAAACTTGCCAGGCGCGAGTGTTAGCAAGTCCTTCTCACCGAATCCCATGGCTGCTGGTTCGTACTCTGCATTGACTATCACAGTTCAAAACACCGGGAATATCGGGTTGACCGGAATGGGGGTAAGTGACTCATTGCCTGCTGGTCTACAGATTGCCGGGGGATCTGCGCCTGCTCCTGTCAATAATTGCGGTGGAACGCTCACCGCGGTCTCAGGAACCCAATTGATCGAATTAGTGGACGGCGTTCTGGCTGGTAATTCATCTTGTACGATGGTGGTTAGCATCACGGGAAGCGCCGCTGGAGATTATCAAAATACGATCCCAGCAGGCGCTCTGAGGACAGATCCGAGCGTAAACGTGACAAATAATGAACCTGCGACCGATACGCTCAGGATAACTGGCAGTTCTGGTGGAGGTGGAAATCCGGGCGGTGGTGGAAATGGTGGTGGAGGCAGCAACAATAATAATAAAAAGAAATCAGCTGCGACTGTCAACAGTTTCCAGATTCCTGTGACAGGTTTTGCGCCTGGGATGGTGACGAAGTTGGATATCTCCTCTCATCTCACATATGACGCGACAAGCCTGACCATCCAAATTCCTGTGCTTAAAGTGAATGCCTCGATTGTGGGAGTTGAAGCAAAGCAAGGCAATTGGGATGTTTCCTGGTTGCAGGATCAAGTTGGATGGTTGAATGGAACAGCTTATCCTACCTGGAAAGGGAACAGCGTTCTCACCGCCCATGTGGTCAACGCCGATGGAAAGCCCGGTGTGTTTTCCAAGCTGAAATCGCTGGGTGTGGGAGAATATATCTTTGTCTATAGTGCTGGCTATCGCTATACATATAAAGTGGTCTCGAATGCTGTTGTGCAGCCGAATGATGCCAGTGTCATGAAACATGAAGACAAGTCCTTCCTGACGCTCATCACCTGTGATACTTATGATGAAAAGACAGGCACGTACCTGCATCGGGTTGTGATCGGCGCGGCTCTTGTGGGTGTACGTCCCCTAAGATAATTCGTAGATGAATCAATAAAGGCTGTTCTGAACTCAGAACAGCCTTTTTCTTTTAAGCCTTTAGAACCTGATATCTTAGTCCTAGCTCTTCTTCAGCCAGGGTGATCACGTATTCGAAAATTTCCAGACCTTCGTCGATTTCCTGTTTTGTGATGCAGAGTGGCGGAGCTAATCGGATGGTGGATCTGCCGCATCCCAGCAATAGCAGACCATATTGAAAGCCAAATTTTTCGACCATATCGCGCAGGGCTTCGTTCGGCTCCTTAGTGCTCTTGTCTTTTACAAATTCCACTCCGATCATTAAACCCTTGCCGCGTACATCCCCAATGGAGGTGTGACGCGCCTGGATTTCCTCAAGGGCTTCCATGGCATATTCACCGACTTCAGCAGCATTCGCAAGATATCCCTCTTCCAGCAATTCGATGGTGGCAAGAGAAGCTGCGCAGGAAATGGGATTCCCACCATACGTATTTCCATGGGTGCCCCTGGGCCAGGTCATCACTGATTCACGCGCGATACAGGCGCCGAGTGGCAAGCCAGACGCAATCCCTTTTGCCGAGGTGATAATATCTGGTTCGACTCCAAAATGTTCGATTGCCCACCATTTCCCCGTGCGCCCCATGCCACTTTGCACTTCATCTACGATCAACAGGATGCCATACTTGTCACATAATTTGCGAAGTGCAGGGAAGAATCCGTCTGGCGGCACAACGTATCCGCCTTCGCCCTGGATGGGTTCGACGAGGATGCCGGCGATCTCATCGCCAGGCACGTTGTGTCCGAAGATTTCGTCTTCGATGAAGCGGACAATGGTTTCACCATAGTCCTCGCCGGGTTTGCGTTCCAATATGGGCCGGTATGAATCGGGGAAGGGAACGTGTGTCACACCAGGCATGAGCGGGTAAAAACCGCGATGATAATGAGGTTTGCTGGCCGTGAACGCAACCGAGCCCATGGTCCGCCCATGGAACGCGCCAAAGAAACCGATAAAGTTATGGCGCTTGGTATGATACTTTGCCAGCTTGATCGCAGTCTCAACGGCTTCAGTCCCTGAGTTTGTCAGAAATGTTTTTGCGGTTTCTGCAAAAGGCGCGATCTCATCCAGCTTTTCACTCAGACGGATCCAACCTTCATGGTAAAAATCGGAAGAGATATGCAGGAATTTTTCAGACGCATCCTGCACAGCTTTGACTACCTTGGGGTTGGCATGTCCTGTCGAGAGCACAGCGATGCCAGACATAAAATCAATAAAGCGATTTCCATCCGGATCCCATACTTCCACACCTTTGCCATGGTCCATCACAAAGGGATACCCGCGCGGATAAGAAGACGAGACAAACTTTCTATCACGTTCAATCAGCGCCTGAGCCTTGGGGCCCGGCACATTTAATTTATTCATACGTACTCCTGAATGGTTTCGAACTGGTGGATGCTTACCTGCCCGTAGGGTAGGGCAGGCAATTACGTTTCGTGGTACAAGCAGCACCACGCGGCTTTTTCAGCCGGAGGTCGATTCCGCTGACGGAATGCCGCATGTCTGTAACGAACCAGGCAATTGAATTTGTTTAGATCTCTATGGAAAAGTTTTGTGATTTATGCGACAAGCGGCAACAAGATCAACCTAACATAAGGCGATCGGCTGTCCACCACTTTGTAGCAACCCAGGAGGGCGGCACGAACACCACTACGTGCTTCGCGGTCATGCCGCCTTCATCCTGGCTAGTGCCAATGCGCCGAGCAGTCCCGCGTCATCGCCCAGCGCTGCTTTTGTAATCACGAGATCATCCAAATAATGTGGATGGAAGGTATGCTTGCGTAAACTTGCTTCAAAAGGCTTAAAGAGCAAATCTCCCACCTGTGAAACCCCACCACCGAAAATCAAAATAGACGGATCGAAAATGGCCAGATAATTTGCAACCGCGATACCGAGATAATGTCCCGCGCGTTCAAAAGCGGAAATCGCCAGCGTATCCCCTTCACGAGCTGCGTCCGCGATGTGCGCGGCGGTCAGATGCGGCTGCGCGTGCAGCGATGATTCTTGTCCCGCTTTCAGTTGTTCCATGACATAGCGCGCGATCGAAGGTCCAGAAGAAAATGATTCGATATGGCCGCGATGCCCGCAGCCACAGAGAGGTCCATCCGGGTCGATGAGCATGTGACCCAGTTCTGCACCCATGCCGTGGAAGCCCTGAAGCAGGCAGCCATTCGTAATGACGCCTCCGCCAATGCCAGTACTGATCGTGAGATAGACGACATCCTGGTGCCCCTTGCCCGCCCCAAATTGCCACTCGGCGAGCCCTGCCATATTCGCATCGTTATCAAGATAGGCAGGCACATGAAAGTGCTCTGAAAGCTTGGCTGTAAGAGGGAAATTTTGCCATTCCGGGATGTTAGGCGTGGCAAGGATCGTACCTGTATGCGGATCAAGAGGGCCCGGGGAGGCGATGCCAATAGCTCCCACGGTATCCTTCGGCCAGACCGACTCGATGGTTTGTGCCAACCGGTTAAAGACGCCAGGTTCTTTTGCAAGTGAGCGTGTGCGTTGATGGGCAATGGGCTTAATGCTGTCTGGTTCATATACAGCAACGCGGATATGAGTTCCGCCGATGTCGACTGCGATAGTGTGGCTCATAACAGCTATTATAACCGACCCCTCCCTGCCGTCCCCAAATACGACATGGAGATTTGGGCTGACAAGTTAATATTTACTATCGGATTTGCCCTTTCAGGATGCTCACCTGCACTGCAACGAACGCACGATTTGCTAGGCAAATCGGGTGCAAGTGTCGCAAGGGCAGGCAGGTAGGACTTTCTCAAAGTCGAGGCGCGTTACCTGATTCCTGGCAAAACGAACCGCCACGAACGCTAAGAAAGCGAAGTCTAAGAGGTTTTCTTCGCGCACTTTGGGAGCTCACCGGCACTGCACCCGGTGCAAGGTAGCGGTTTCACCCTTTATCTGACATTATTTTGAGCAAGCCCTGGGAAGGCGGGCAGGGGTAATTGACTCTTCCTTCTCTCCCTGCTACACTCCCGGTATGGACGAATTGAGAAAAGCAGAGAGAGAACGCTTCATACAAAATATCAGAGAGCTTGGCCGCTGGCTAGCACCCGGCTTGGGCATCAAACGCTGGTTTTTCTTTGTATTAGCTGGCATCACGTTGCTTGGCATAGGGCTTGCTATTTTTCTCCTTAACATCTATCGCACCGAGTTTACGGATCAGACAATTCTGACGATTCTTGACTATGCCTCCCTTCGATTCCTGCCGCGCTTTCTACGCGTGTTAATTTTCAGTGGATTGGGAATAGGACTGGTTGCATATGGCATTTATCGGCTCAATCGCTCTTTGCTGCGACCGTTCATTCGCCCCGGACAACCAGTCGTGGATGAACTTGCCAATTATCGTCGCCGCGAACGTGGACCCCGAATCGTCACGATCGGTGGCGGGCATGGATTGTCGACCCTCTTGCGCGGTTTGAAAACCTACACACGCAATCTGACGGCCATTGTGACCGTTGCGGATGACGGTGGGTCATCCGGGCGGTTACGCGAGAGTTATGGCATTCTCCCGCCGGGCGACATCCGCAATTGTCTCGCTGCGCTTTCGAACGATGAACAGATGTTAACTCAGCTTTTCCGTTATCGTTTCAGCGGTGAAAGTGGGCTTGATGGGCATTCCTTCGGGAATCTATTTATCACCGCGTTGGCTGAGATCACTGGGAGTTTTGAAGAAGCGATTGCTGAATCGGGCAGAGTCTTGTCGGTAAGTGGGCGCGTTCTCCCCTCCACCTTGCATGACGTGAAACTGGTCGCGGATATGCAGTTGCCCAATGTGCTGAATCAGGTCCGGGTACAGGGCGAGAGCCGCATTCCTCAAATGGCGGGACGTGTCCGCCGGGTGTGGTTGGAACCTAACGACGCGCCAGCCTTTCCCCCGGCGCTGAACGCTATTCTCAACGCAGATATGATCGTTGTGGGTCCGGGTAGTTTGTACACCAGTCTCCTGCCGAATCTGCTTGTACAGGATTTGTTGGGCGCGATCAAAGCCAGCCGGGCACTGAAGGTCTATATTGGTAATATCGCGACCCAATCTGGCGAAACGGATTTGTATTCATGTTATGACCACATCCGCGCCTTGGAAGAACATGTGGGAGATGACCTTTTCGACATCGCACTGTGCAACGACAATTATGAAGGTCAACTCAACACCGATTCGCAATGGGTGCGCGCAGATGAAAAAACACTGGCCGATGCACGCGTTCAGTGCTTTGATCTATCGGATACGAACTACCCGTGGCGGCATGATTCAGCCAAGCTGGCGCGGGCACTGATCGAAATCCTCGATGAATATACTGGTCCTTTGACATGATATTGAATTTGTGTTCAAAAAGCCTTGCGAAGGTTTGCAGCAAGGATAGAGATTTTGCTCAAAACAACCTTCGCAAGGCTCATCATAAGGTTACATTTGTCAATTTTTTTTCTAGACAAGCGGTGATAAAATCGTTTTGTAAACTTCATCACAAAGAAAAAATCTCGGAGGTTTGAAATGGCTGTAAAAGTAGGTATTAACGGCTTTGGCCGAATTGGACGTCTGGTCTTCCGCACCATCAAGGAACGACATCCAGATGAACTCGAAGTTGTCGCAGTGAACGACCTGTTCGATCCCGCTACGAATGCTCATTTGCTCAAATACGATTCCACCTATGGAACATATCCAGGTACAGTGGAAGCGAGTGATGGTAATCTGGTCATTGACGGCAAAACGGTCAAAGTTACCGCAGAGAAAGATCCGGGCGCGATCAAGTGGAAGGATATGGACGTGGACATCGTCCTCGAGTGCACCGGTCTTTTCACCGACGCAAACAAATCCAAGGCTCACATCGAGTCGGGCGGCGCCAAGAAAGTCATCATCTCAGCGCCCGCCAAGAACGAAGACATCACGGTTGTGCTCGGCGTCAACCAGGATAAATATGATCCTGCCAAACACAATATCATCTCGAATGCTTCCTGCACGACCAATGGTCTCGCGCCCGTTGCGAAGGTATTGAACGACGCGTTTGGTATTGATAAAGGAATGCTGACTACCGTGCACGCCTACACCAACTCACAGAAACTTCAGGATGTAGGTGCCAAGGATCTGCGCGATGCCCGGGCTGCCGCGCAAAACATCGTTCCCTCAGCGACCGGCGCGGCGCGAGCGGTTGGTCTGGTCATCCCGGAACTCAAAGGGAAATTTGGTGGCATGGCTTTCCGCGTCCCAACCCCAACCGTTTCTGTCGTGGATTTCACCGCGGTACTGAACAAGGAAGCCTCAAAGGAAGAGATCCGCGATGCTATGCTTGAATATGCCCAGGGTCCGATGAAGGGCATCCTGGATGTTACCGACGAACCGTTGGTTTCCACCGATCTGCGTGGCACGAATTACTCCACTGTTTACAGTTCTATGGATACGCTCGTGATCGGTAACATGGTCAAGGTCGTGGCATGGTACGACAACGAATGGGGTTATGCCTGCCGCACGGCTGATCTTACGGCGCTCGTTGCAAAGAGTCTGTAGATGTACACAGGTAAACAGGTACACAGGTTAGCTTGTGTACCTGTTTTCTTGTTTACTTGTTTACCAAGGCGGAGCCCATGAACAAAAAAACTGTAAAAGACATTGATCTCAAAGGCAAACGCGTCCTGATGCGTGTGGATTTCAACGTTCCCATGCAGGATGGTAAAGTGACGGATGACAAGCGCATCAAAGCTTCGTTGCCAACGATCAAATATGTTTTGGATCAGGGCGCATCCCTGATTTTGATGAGTCATCTGGGGAGACCGAAGGGCGGTCCAGATCCGGAATTCAGCCTGCGTGCTGCCGCCGAAGTCTTATCTTCGCATTTGGGGATTCCCGTCAAGATGGCGCCTGACACCGTGGGTCCTGAAGTGGAAGCCATGGCGAAAGAGCTCGAGCCTGGTGAAGTGCTCATGCTTGAGAACACACGCTTCCATAAAGGCGAGGAGAAAAATGATCTCGATCTGGCGAAGCAAATGGCTGCGCTGGGAGATGTATATGTGAACGATGCGTTTGGGTCTGCTCATCGTGCCCATTCCTCCACGGAGGGAGTTGCTCAATTCCTCCCCGCTGTTTCCGGTTTCCTGATGGAACAGGAATTGGAATACCTCGGGCGCGCGGTCGGGAACCCGGAACATCCTTACATTGCCATTCTGGGTGGCGCGAAGATCAGTGACAAGATTCTGGTTGTCGAGACCTTGCTCTCCCAAGCTGACAAATTGATCATTGGTGGCGGCATGGCGAATACTTTCCTCGCAGCCAAGGGACTCAACATGCAGGATTCCCTTGTGGAAGAGGGCTCGCTTGAAACGGCCAAGTCTATCCTGGCGAAATCAGGTGATAAGTTGATCCTACCTGTGGACGCAGTCATTGCCGATAAATTCGAAGCCGAAGCGAACACTCAAACCGTTGACGTGGACAAAATTCCCGCGGGTTGGCGCATGATGGATGTAGGTCCGAAGACGCTCGAGCTTTACAAGCAGGCATTGAACGGAGCCAAGCTCATCGTTTGGAACGGACCGGTGGGCGTCTTCGAAATGCCGAAATTCGCAGAAGGGACATTTGCTCTCGCACGCTTGCTGGCTGACTCTGGCGCGACTACTGTGATCGGTGGCGGTGACTCGGCGAGCGCGGTCAAGAAAGCGGGCGTTGCAAAACAAATGACTCACGTTTCCACGGGTGGAGGCGCCTCACTTGAATTCCTAGAAGGGAAAGAATTGCCTGGCGTTGCTGCGCTGATGGATAAATAAAGTTTTAACACAAAGGACACTACGGACACAAAGGTTGAAATTTATTTTCTATCGTAACCTTTGTGTCCTTCGTGTTTAAGAAAAGGAAACCTCTATGCGTACACCACTTGTTGCTGGAAACTGGAAGATGAATAAGACCGTCGCGGAAGCCCGCGAACTGGTCTCTACGATGAGCGCAAAGCTGCAAGAAATAGCCAATGTTGAAAAGGTGTTGTGCCCTCCCTATATTGCCATTCCTCTAATATCTGAAATGCTAAAAGGTTCAGGGATTGGTCTTGGGGCGCAGAATTTGTATTGGGAGACGAAAGGCGCGTTCACCGGCGAGGTTTCGCCGGGCATGGTAAGGGAATTTTGCGATTATGTCATCATCGGTCACTCCGAGCGCCGGACTTATTTTGGTGAAACCGATGAGACCGTGAATCGAAAAGTGTCCGCGGCGATCAAGGCTGGCCTCACGCCCATCGTTTGTGTAGGGGAGACGTTTGATCAATACGAATCAGGGCTAACGTCCGAAGTGGTTCGGCGTCAAATCAAAGTGGGACTGGCTGGAATCGACCCTGTGGATCCCTCCAGCCCGCGGCACATCATCGTTGCCTATGAGCCGGTCTGGGCGATTGGGACGGGAAAAGCCTCCAGTGGAGAAAATGCCAATCACGTGCACCAGCAGGTCATTCGCCCCGCATTGAGCGATCTGTTCGGAGAGGAAAATGCTGCCGCGATCCGCATCCTGTATGGTGGCTCCGTGACCGCCTCCAACGCCTCCGAATTTTTTGACTTTCCTGATATCGATGGCGCGCTAGTTGGCGGCGCAAGTCTCAAGCCCGATGAATTTATAGCGATCACAAAAGC
>DASWEH010000103.1:0-5939 GCA_036394895.1 Anaerolineales bacterium | reverse complement strand
TGGCAAAAGCGTTGCTTGATAAGAATCCAAATCCAAGCGAGGAACAGGTCCGCGATGCCATTGCAGGAGTGTTGTGTCGTTGTACGGGTTATCTCAAGCCGGTGCAAGCTGTGTTGAAAGCCGCGGCAAAGATGCGCGGCGACGAACCTGTCAATTGGGATTCCGTGAACTGGGATTTAGGTAGCTGGAGTGATCAACCTACGAATGATCAGCCCAGCGCTTCACCAAGCGAGCAATTTGCAAATCTGCTGACCCGTCCGAAAGTTGTCGTCACGCCACAAACCCAAACCTATCAAACGGTGGGCAAGCCTGAGAAAAAAGTGGATGCGATCAAACTTGTGCAGGGCAAGCCTGCGTTCACTGCGGATATGGATATGCGTGGCATGTTGCACGCACGTGTGTTGAGAAGCCCACATGCTCATGCGCGCATCAAGAACATTGACGCAACGAAAGCCAGAGAATTGAAGGGTGTCGCGGCAGTGCTCACGTGGCAGGATATTCCGCGCGTCGTGTATTCCACGGCCGGGCAATCCGACCCAATCCCTGGTCCGCTCGATACGTTCTCGCTGGATAACAAAGTCCGTTTTGTCGGTGACCGCGTCGCGATGGTCGCGGCGGAGACTCCAGAGATCGCTGAACAAGCCTTGAGCTTGATCGAGGTCGAATACCAAATCCTGCCTGCGGTTTTAGACTCGCGCGAGTCCATGAAACCGGAAGCGATCCGGATTCACGATGAGCCTGAGTTCGTTAACTTCGCGGATTCCAACCCTGAAAAGAATCTAGCTGCAGAGATCCGTATCGACATCGGCGATGTTGAAAAAGGATTTGCGGAAGCCGACGAGATTTTCGAAGCCGAATACGAAGTGCCGAAGGTCCAGCAGGCGCACATCGAGCCACACGTCTCTGTCACGTACTGGGATGAAGATGACCGTTTGGTGATTCGCACATCCACGCAGGTTCCATTCCATGTGAGACGCATGCTCGCGCCCGTGCTGAATTTGCCGGTAAAGAGAATTCGTGTCGTCAAGCCACGCATCGGCGGTGGGTTTGGTGGCAAGCAGGAAGTGTTGATGGAAGATGTCCCTGCGCATTTGACGATTGCCACAAAGCGGCCTGTGATCTACGAATATACGCGTGAAGAAGAATTTACAGGGGCGCGCTCGCGCCATCCTATGAAGGTTAGGATGAAGACCGGCGTGAAGAGGGATGGCACGATCACCGCTAATTCCATGTATGCCCTATCCGACACGGGCGCGTATGGCTGTCACGCGCTGACCGTCACAGGCAATACCGGTCACAAATCAATGGCGTTGTATGTTGGCGATGGAGAATATCGTAAGGCGCCCAACATCCGCTTCTATGCAGACATCGTGTACACGAACACGCCGCCTGCGGGCGCGTTCCGTGGCTATGGCGTCCCGCAGGGATACTGGCCGCTCGACCGTCATATGGAAAAGATCGCGCGTGCCTTGAATCTTGACCCGATCGAATTCCGTTTGAAGAATGCGATTCATCCAGGCGAATACCATCCCTTTTCCACGGCATGGAATGAAGGCCGCGAACCACGGCCCGAGATCATCCATACGGTTGGACTCGAACAATGCGTGGCACAGGGCAGAGCTGCGATTGCATGGGATGATAAGTATGGAAATGAGGAATGGCGCAATTCTGCGTCAAACGTCGAAAGTCAAACGTCAGGCGCGACGTTCGACTTTCGACCTTCGACAAAGAGAAAGGGAATCGGCGTGGCGATGGTGATGCAAGGCACAGCGATCCCCTATCTCGACATGGGTGGCGCGTCGATCAAGATGAACGATGATGGTTCATTCAATCTTCTCGTTGGCGCGACCGATTTGGGCACAGGCTCGGATACCGTCCTCGCCCAGATGGCGGCCGAAGTATTGGGTGTGCCCCTTGAAGATATGATCACGTATTCTTCGGATACAGATTTCACGCCGTTCGATAAAGGCGCGTACGCTTCTTCAACAACGTATATTTCTGGAACTGCCGCAGTAAAAGCCGCAGAAATTGTTGCAGAACGAATCAAAGTTCGCGCAACCATGATCTTAGGTCTTCCCGAATCCGAAACCTCGAATATTCGATTATCGAATCGTCAAGCCATTGCTCCAGATGGACGAACGGTTCCCTTTACCGAAATCGCCTTGGATTCCCTTCACAAAAACAATCAGGAACAGATCATGGGCGTGGCGTCCTACGTATCGCCAGTGTCGCCGCCTCCTTTCGCAGCGCAGTTCGCAGAG
Source organism: Anaerolineales bacterium (assembly GCA_036394895.1). Lineage (GTDB taxonomy): Bacteria > Chloroflexota > Anaerolineae > Anaerolineales > Villigracilaceae > Defluviilinea. The sequence goes on along the minus strand of DASWEH010000103.1, from coordinate 3,678 downwards.
GTCACTGTGGATGTGGAGACCGGCGCGGTAACGGTGGATCGGCTTGTGATGGCGGTTGACTCGGGCGTGATCGTGAATCCATTGACTGCCTCTGGGCAAATCGAAGGTGGCATGACTCAAGCCCTCGGCTACGCGGTTTGCGAAGAGATGCGCTACGATGAAAAAGGGAATGCCATCGAACGCGACCTGGACCGGTATCACATTTTCCGCGCCGATGAGATGCCTGAATTGGAAACCATCTTTGTAGAAACGTTCGAGCCCAGTCATCCATTTGGCGTAAAGGCGGTCGCAGAAATCCCCATGGATGGAGTTGCGCCTGCTGTGGGAAATGCCATCCTCGATGCGGTCGGCGTGAATGTGGATGATAATCCTGTCACGCCTGAAAAGGTCTGGAAGGCATTCAAGAACAGATAGCCTTCATTGCAATAATCAACAACAGGTAAGATGAGCTTATGTCAAAAACCTATGTCATCGGACACGTCAACCCGGATACTGATTCGATTGCTTCGGCAATGGGATACGCCTGGCTGTTACGGCAACGCGATGGAGTGGATAGCGTCGCGGCACGCGCTGGCGCGCTCAATCCGCAATCGTCATGGGTACTGAAACAGCTCACACTGGAAGCTCCAGTTTTACTCACGGATGCCTCGCCGCGTTTCGAGTCGGTCATGCAGCGGCTGGATAGCGTCCGCCCCGGAGCACAGCTTGGGGTGGCCTGGACGCTTGCCAGTCGCACCGGTGGCGTGGCTCCTGTCGTGGATGAAGATGGCAAGCCATACGGTCTTATTAATGGTTACAGCCTGTTTAAATATTTTACGGAAATACTAGGGCCGCGACCTGGCGATACGACCGTACGTGAGATGATGTCTGCGCCGTGCAAAGACGCGGCGAACACCAATGTATCGAAGTTCCCGGCCAATGGACATATCCGTGACTTTCTCAATCGGATTTTGCGCGATGAAGTTGATGATTATTGGGTTGTGGATGAGAATGGGCTTTATCTTGGCATCACGCATCAGCGCGATATTCTTAACCCTCCCCGTCTTAAAATTATCCTTGTGGATCACAACGAGCCGCGTCAGGCAATCGCTGCCCTGGAAGAGGCGGAACTGATCGAAATTTTAGACCACCACCGGCTCGGCAACCCACACACGCATACGCCTATTCGATTCACAGTGGATATAGTAGGATCAACCTCAACGTTGGTTTCCGAACAGACTGCAGAGGCGGGGCTCTCCATGCCACCCGCATTGGCAGGCGCGCTGCTCGCGGGGCTTCTATCGGATACCCTGATCCTGACTTCTCCTACCACCACGCCGCGCGACAGAGAGGCCGCCGAACGATTGTCACGCTGGGCATTCGTTGGAGGCAGTCCACTCAGAGGCGAGACGATTGAGAGTTATGGGAAAGCAATACTCAGTGCTGGAGCAGGGCTATCCAATCGCAAACCCGAAGAAATTGTCAGCACCGACATCAAACAATTTGAGGCTGGTGGATTCAAATTTGCCATCGCCCAGGCGGAAGTGACGGACCTCATGCAAATTACGGATCACCTCCGTCCGCTCACCCAGGCACTCGGTGATCTAAAAGATAAACGCGGTCTTGACTTTGCCATGCTGCTCATCACTGACATCGTAGGTGGCTCCAGCCGGCTTGTCACATCGTCCAATGCGCCTCCTGTTCTGGACGATTTGCCCTATCCCCCATTGCCGGATGGTACGCGCGATGCACCAGGTGTAGTTTCAAGAAAGAAGCAGTTGTTACCGGTTGTATTAGGTTTATTGGAGAGCTAATGGAACTTCAAAAATTGATTAACCGGGCAATGGATCTTCGCGGGCAGTATGAAAAAAAAGAGACAGAACTTTATGGCACGCCAGCCACTGATGAAGAAATTGCCCAAGGACTCGTGGGAGACGTGAACAATCTAATAAAACTGATCACAGCTGAGAGTGGTAAACGGAATATTGCCAACAGCAAAGAAAAACTTGAATCTCAATTAGCTCATTGCCTGTGGTCGGTGATTGTCCTTGCAAAAATGCACAACGTCGATCTGGGACAGTCATTCATGGAAACGATGGATAGACTGGAAAGCCATTTACTGGAAACCCAAGACTGACCGTTACAAACTCATATCGTTGCTGGTTAATTTTGAAGGGGAAATAGAAAGCAAACGCAGCTTCCAAATAACCATGTGCTAATATAAAATAAATTTAGGATAAAATCTTGGATTAAGATATGGCCGCTAACATTTACCAAGCTCTCTCTGAAATTGAAAAGAACAATCAATCGGCTGCGCTATGCACAGTAGTAAAAAGCGAAGGCTCCACGCCGCGACATGTGGGCAGCAAGATGCTGGTTTACCCGAATGGGAAGTTTATCGGCACGGTCGGTGGCGGAGAATTGGAGAGCCGCGTTATTAAAGCGGCACTTGCCTCATTGAACAATGGTAGCGCACAGAATCTGTCTTACACCATGGCTGACCCTTCGCGCGGCGATCCGGGCGTTTGCGGCGGAACTGTGGAGGTGTTTGTGGAACCGATCCTTCCCCCCGCGATGATCGTCGTCATCGGTGCTGGGCACGTAGGTAAGGCAGTTGTCCATTTGGCGAAATGGCTGGGATTCCGCGTTGCAGTCAGCGACGACCGGGCGGAATTTTGTAATCCCGAGTCCTTGCCGGGCGCGGACGCATATTATCCGGTCGAAATGGGGAAATTAACAGAACATCTCAAGGTCAATAAGCAGACATATATCGTCATCACCAGCCGCGGGTCTGCTGTGGATGCGGCAGGACTCCCGAATCTGCTCGAGTCTGATTCGGCCTATATTGGCGTGATCGGGTCAAGGCGCCGCTGGCTGACAACTGTCAAAGCGTTGAAGGAAAAAGGCGTATCCGAGGAAAAGATCGCGCAGGTTCATTCTCCCATGGGGCTCGAGTTGAACGCCGAAACGCCCGAGGAGATCGCGGTAAGCATTATGGGGGAGATTCTGATGATCAAAGATAGAGGGACGGGAAAGCAGATGAAAACGAAACAAGCTGAGGCGTAGAAAGAAGCGATCGTCTGTATTATCGAGGAATGAAACGAGAAGGATGGAAATCCGTATAAGAATAAGAAAAACGGTTCGGCGCAGAGCGCCCAGGGCCTTCTCAAAGTTGAGACTTGGATGGACTTAAGAACAGTAAACCGCGAAGCACGCAACACTTGCACCGCACGCAAGTGCAGGTGAGAGCGCCAAGGTTTAACAGGTTTTTCTTCGTGTGCTTCGCGGGCTTGGCGGTTCAAAACACCTGTCTGACATTACTTCAAGAAGGCCCTCGCAGAGCGCCATCTTCGACTTGTAGCGCGTTCCTGCATGGACTATAATGAATTTGCTAGAACCTTCAAAGGAGAATGATTATGGCAAGAATTTTTGATGTCATTGAATACCCGAGCGAGATGAGAGATGAGATCGTTCATCGCTTTCCCGAGCAGGGCATCGGTGATTATCGCATTGGTTCACAGGTCATCGTGCGTGAGTCTCAGGCGGCAGTGTTCTTCCGGGATGGGAACGCGCTGGATGTGTTCCGGGCGGGGCGTCACACCATTACGACCGCGAACATTCCATTGTTGATCAATCTCATTGGAAAAGCGTTCAACGACCGCACCCCCTTCCCCGCGGAAGTGTATTTCGTTTCGATGA
>DASWEH010000102.1:0-5545 GCA_036394895.1 Anaerolineales bacterium | reverse complement strand
CCGGTGGTTCCTACAATTTCTCGAATCTCACTCCTGGAGATTATCTGGTGGTAGAGACGGATTTGGCTGGTTATGTCAGCACAACACCAAATAGCGTTCCCGCGACGGTCAGCGCAGGTGGTTCTGCGACCGTCAATTTCGGTGATTATCCGCTGTCCAATTCAGCGCTTTCCGGCATCCTTGGCATGGTCTTTAATGACGCAAATGAAAACGGAGTGCAGGATTCAGGAGAGACAGCCTTAAGCGGTGTCACAATAGAACTAAAGAACAATGTTGGTGCGGTCATTGCCACGACCACGACGGATGCGCTCGGAAGTTATAGCTTCCCTAATCTTGCGGCGGGGGCATATACAATCACTGAAACGGATCCGGCTGGCTTTATCAGCACCACGCTCAATAATGTGGCCGTGAATTTAAGCGCTGGCACAACCGCTACCATTAACTTTGGCGATCAAACCAGTGGAGCTGCGCAAATTGCTGACCCAGCCGTTACCAAATTTGGCTCGCCCACCAGTGCGACTGTGGGAAGCGCGGTCGTTTACACAATTACTGTTGGAAATAATGGAAATGTCAACGCAACGAATGTCCTGTTGACTGACACCAAACCCGCGTTCCTGGATATTATCTCCATTACGATCTCACCGAACCCAGGCTTGACTCCCGTTATCTCTGGCAACACTTTCACAATTAATTTCGGAACGGTTGCGCCAGCAGACTCTTATATCATTACAATCCTGACGCGTGTCAACTCTCTCGGTCAGCCGCCCGGTGGTTCCAATAATGCTTCCATCACGACCAGCTCTGGATCAGACCGAACCTTTAATAATGCTTTCTCTGCAGCGTTACAAATAACTTCCAGCAGTGGTGGTGGGAATGTCGGCAACGTGCGAGCCTTGCCAGATACTGGCTTTGCGCCGGGTATAGTCACCGATCTAAGCAACATACCTCATGAAATTTATTTGAGCACTGGTGATTTAACTCTCGAAATCCCAGCATTAGGGATCAAGATTCCCATCGTAGGGGTGCCCCTAAGGAATGGGGCTTGGAACGTGTCCTGGCTGGGGAATCAGGCTGGATGGTTGCAAGGAACCGCCTTCCCATCCTGGAACGGGAACAGTGTCCTCACGAGCCATGTCTATTTATCCAATGGCTTACCGGGGCCGTTTATCAATTTGAGTAAACTCAAGTTTGGCGAGAAGATTATTGTCCACGCCTATGGGCAGAAGTATACGTTTGAAGTCCAAACCAATACTGTTCTTGAGCCAAATGATACAACTGCTTTCAAGCATGAGGAAAAACCCTGGCTTACCCTCGTAACATGCAAGGAATACGATGAAAAGCGAAATACCTATCGAAAGCGCGTTGTAGTACGGGCGGTTTTGGTAAGTGTCGTTACGGAGTAATCAAAATATGATTCACCGCACACTTAAGGATTCAGCCACGGATTACACAGAAAAGCACGGATTTTTGAATTCATCTGCCAGAACGGTGCCCTGAAGGCTAAGCAGCCGACCCTCCACGTTGGGTCGGCTGCTTCTGTGTAAATCCGTGAAACACCTACATGATTTGCTCACCTCGATTTGCTTAGCAAATCGTGCGTGCCGGCGCATGTGTAGCAAATCACACCAGGTGCAAGTGTCCGTGGCTAAAATGCTCAAAGATTAAATTCGGGGTGTGTCATGTTGTTTCATCTCCCTGTATCAGGACTTACATTCCAGCCCAACCAGTAGAATCCGAGATCATCCATTAATTTCTTGAAATCGTCAAACCCCATCGGCTTCACAAGATAACTATTGGCGTGGTTGTGATAGGCTCTTTCTACATCTTTTTCCGTTTCTGAAGTCGTTAACACAACCACAGGGATACTTTTTAATTCTGCATCCTGTTTGATGGTCTTGAGAACCTCGATTCCATCCAGGCGTGGGAGCCGGAGATCCAGCAAAATGACATGAGGGCGCTGCGTTTCTGTAGTCTCAGAGAATTCTCCCCGGCGAAAAAGATAATCCAATGCAGACTGGCCATCCTGAAAATGTCGTACTTTGTTGGTGAGGAGATGATCTTCCAGGGTGCGAACGACCAGGTCCGCATGATCAATGTTGTCCTCAATCAGCATCACGAGGCGGGGTTCGCCAATCATTTTTCTCCTTTTTAGTGGTGAGATGCCTTTATGATTTTAACCCTGTTTTGAACTTTGGTAACATTAAGACTGTGCACGAAAAATAGAACTGGCTTGATCATATACAAGCGTCAACCAAATTCAGTTCATCTATTTCTCATGATATAATTTTGTTAATCAGCACAGTACTTTCAACTTGGAGGAGTTCTATGGACATAACGGTTCAAGAGTTCAAACATTGCGACATGATCGCCATCAAAGGGCGTGTGGATAGCGGCACAGCGCCACAGTTAGCGCAGGCGCTCGAAGCCGCGAATGATGGAGGCAAATACAAACTTGTTGTCAATATGAAAGACTTGGAATATATGTCCAGTGCGGGGTTCCGGGCTCTTCTGGCGGCGCAGCGCAATAGCAAGCGCTACAATCGTGGGGAGGTTGTCCTTGCCTCTGTGCCTGAGCGAATCCGGGAGGCCTTGGAGCTGGCAGGTTTTACGGAGCTTTTCAAAACCTTTGATGATCCTCTTCAAGCAGTGGGCCATTTCTAGGCTTTTCTCTATCACGTTGGAGTCACTTAAACATTGATATGGAAGGATGCCGCCTTCAATCGCATTGAGGCGGCTATTAACTTTGCCGTATGAAAAGTGTCCAATTTGCCGCGAAGTTTGAATATCTCGATGAGATCCGCGATTTTGTAGGTGAGGTCGCTCGCGCAGGTGGCTTTAGCGATAAGGATGTTTATAACATCCAGCTTGCCACCGACGAAGCTGCCTCCAATATCATCGAGCATGCCTACGAAAATCGGTCAGACGGGGTTTTGGAATTATCCTGCGGCATGAAGGATAATACAATCACGATTATCCTGATCGATTATGGTGAATCGTTCGATCCTTCTGCAATTCCTTTGCCTGATCTCAAAGCTGATCTTTCCGATCGAAAAATTGGGGGACTGGGAATCTTCCTCATGCGTAAATTGATGGATGAGGTTCATTACGAGCCCAAACCCGATAAGAGCAATGTGCTGACCATGATCAAACACAAGAGGTAGCGGGCATGGCTACCTCGCGTTCTCCTCTTTCATCAGACTGGCGTGCCATTGCCAGCCTGGGGGAACAGATCGCCAATGCCACCTCCCTGGCTGAACAACGTGACCGCATTACGGCCATGACTTCACGTCTGGTACAGGGGGATGTGGATGTTTGGCTCGATGAGAAAATATTCCGATTGCCCTCATTGAAAGAGGGAGATATTTTTCCAGAACAACCTGAACTTCAGGGAATGCAGCGCGCCCTGAAAGCAGGGCAGGTGACTACGAGGCAGCAGCGTGCGAAGAGCACCAAGAGTAACGCTCCGCGCGGCACACTTCGACACGGCTCCGCCACTCAGCGCGCCGCCTGGGCCGCGGTTCCGTTGATCGAGCAGGGGATGACGCTGGGAGCATTGCAAGTCACCCGCCCAAAGGGTCCCAAATTCAAGCAGCGTGAACTGGATATGCTCGAGCGACTGGCAGGCGCGGTATCAGTTAGCCTGCTGGCATCGCATCGTGTGGCGGTGGAGCGGTTCAGGCTCAATCAATTGAATCTCGTACGCGAAGTCAGCGCGCAGATCGCCAATGTTTTGAACGTGAACGAACTAGCCACTCGCGTCACGGAACTGATCCAGCAGACCTTTCATTATTACTATGTAGCTATCTTTACCATCCAGGAAGGTTCCACCACTTTGCGGTTCCGATCCAGTGCGATGCCGAAGGTCCCGCGTCCGGCGGGGGCGCCGCGCAAAGGCAAGCGCAAAGCCTCTGTCGCCCTCGAGGTGGAGATGGGTCAAGGGTTGATCGGGCAGGCTGCGGCGGAGGGAGAGCGTGTCCTGGTCGATGATGTGAAGCAGGATCCTCGCTATCGTTTTTTTGACGTCCTACCAGAGACACATTCTGAAGTCGCCCTCCCGCTCAAAATTGGAGATCGCGTGCTCGGCGTGCTGGATGTGCAGAGCGATCAGCCCAGCACATTCCATCCCAATGATCTGCTCATCCTAGGGGCCTTGGCAGATACGATTGCGCGCGCCGTGGAAGGGGCACGTCTTTATATGGACTTGCGTCGTCGCGCCGATCAATTGACCTTGGTTGCCGAGGTGAGCAAGAGTGTCAGTTCCTCACTGGAACTGCAAACGTTGATGAATAATGTTGCCGCGTTAATCCATGACCGATTCGATTATCTTTATGTGCATCTGTTCACGGTGCATCTGAATCGACGTTTGATTCAGTATCAGGCGGGTAGTGGGACACGCAGCAAGGATCTAGTAGGGTATACCTTGTCCCTCGACGATCCACAGGGAATTATTTCGTGGGTGGCGCGTGAAGGCAAGACCGTGCTTGTCAACGATGTGAAAAAGGATGAGCGCTACCGTCCCTCGCCACTGCCACCTGAAGATACCAATTCTGAGCTTTGTGTTCCACTTCTTTATGGTGGTGAAGTGGTTGGGATGCTCGATATCCAATCGGACAAGCTCAACGCGTTCACAGAGGACGACCGCTTCATCTTTGAAGCTGTCGCGGATAACATCGCTACCGCCATCCACAACGCGGACTTATACCGCTCCGAACAGTGGCGCCGTCAGGTGGCAGACAGCCTCCGTGAAGTGGCAGGTTTGGTCTCAGCCGACGCGAGCGTGGATGATGTGCTGGAAGCCATTCTCTCTGAATTGGAACGCAACCTTGCTGTGGATATTTCTGCGATCTGGCTCCTGGAAGATGATGAGCTTTACCTGGCGGCTTGTCATAATTGTGATGAGAGGGCGCTCGAGCAGGCATTTTATGATTCGCCGGAAGCCTATGAACGCTTGATGGATGTGTTGGAGTCGGAGGAACCAGTCTTAAGAAAACCTACCGATCCAATCTGGGTCACTGGCTTGATCGCTGGCTTTGATCAGAATTATTCGGGGCTGGCGGCGCCTCTGCGGGTGGGCGAGCAGCCCTATGGAGTGATCACGCTGGCTCATAGCACGCCCGGCCGATATGGGCACGAAGCCCAGGCCATGACCGCTACCTTTGCGAGTTATGCCGCGGTCGCAATCGAGAATACTCGCCTCTACGATACCGCCCAGGAGCAGGCGTACGCCTCTGCTGCGTTATTGCAGGTGGCGCAGGCCGTCGTGAGCCTAAACGACCTCGATGAAATTCTCGAAACGATCATCCGCATCATGCCAATCCTTGTGGGTGTGGAGCGTGCCGCCTTATACCAATGGGATGCGGAAAAAGAAAGCTTTTATCCTTCCGAACAATATGGCCTTGATGAAGCAGAGGAAGAGATCTTCTGGATCCGTTCTTTTGCGCCGGGCGAGTTTCCAATTCTGGATGCCTGTCGCAGTTCCAACAGCATGATGGCTGGTCAACTTGACCCCGATGAGGAACGCGGCCTCTCAGCCTGGCTGGCATTG